>JBKICO010000090.1:0-4634 GCA_046567065.1 Acidobacteriota bacterium | reverse complement strand
CTCACTCCCCTGGCGGACACTGGCTACGCCGGGCTCTCGAACAGCGCCACCCTGGGCATCTGGCGGGGCCTGGTGCTGGGCGATTTCGTGGACGAGGTGCGGGCCGTGCTCCTGGCCGCCGCCAAGGACCCGCAAGAGGCCGAAGCCGAATTCGAGAAGGAACTCGCAGCCATGCTCCAGGCCATGGGCTTGCCCTGGAAGCGCGCACTGGCCCGTCTGGGCGAGAGCGCCAGGCGGCTGGCGCGCATCCCCCTGCGGCAGCCCGCCGCCCAGGTGCCGATGGTCTCGCTGCTGGGCGAGATCTTCGTGCGCAACGACCCCATCTCCCGCCAGAGGCTGGTGGAGCGGCTGGCGGACAAGGGCATCGCGGCGCGCACCGCCCCGGTGCACGAGTGGGTCTTCTACACGGACTGGCTCCAGAACGAGGGGTACACCGCGCCGCCGGGGCTTGGCGGGCGCATCCGCCAGTGGGTGAAGCGCAGGGCCTACCGCCAGATCCGCGCGGCGCTCGCGCCCTCCGGGCTGGTGCGGGGCCACACGCCGGACATCCCGGCGCTGGTGCGCGCCGGGCGGCGCTTCCTCACTCCCGAGCTCACCGGGGAGGCCATCCTTACCGTGGGCGGGGCCTTCCATGAAATGCTGGCCCCTGCTTGCGGGATTGTCTCCATCGGGCCGTTCGGCTGCATGCCCGCGCGGCTCTCCGAGGCCCTGCTGGCCGACGCCTTCAACACCGAGACCCTGGCCGGGCTCTACCCGGAGAGGGTCCGCTCCCTGCCCGAAAGCGAACTGGGCAGCCTGCCCTTCCTGGCCCTGGAGACAGACGGCAACCCCTTCCCACAGCTCATCGAAGCCCGGCTGGAGGCCTTCTGCCTGCAGGCGCTCAGGTTGCACGAGGCGGCCCTGAAGCGCCCGTAACCAGCCCGTAACAATCCCCCATCCGGCCATTCTTGCGCTTTGCCGGGGGAAATGTCACCAGATCGGCACATTGTCATCACGGCCCCGTCACGGTGCCGTGATGTATGGCCCCAGCGGAGGGTATGGCAATGACCAAGGAAAGCGTGCTGCTGGTGGAAGACGACGAGGACATCCTCCAGTTGCTGGAATACAACTTTCAGAACGCCGGGTTCGCCGTGACGGCCTCGCGTGACGGCCTGGACGCCCTGGCGCGCATCCGCCGCCAGCGCCCGGACCTTGTGCTGCTGGACATCATGCTGCCCGGGGCCGACGGCTTCGAGGTCTGCCGCAGTATCAAGCGCGACCCCAAGACCGCCCAGGTGCCGGTGATCATGCTCACGGCCAGGGGCGAGGAGGTGGACCGCATCGTGGGCCTAGAGCTGGGCGCGGACGACTACGTGGTCAAGCCCTTCAGCCCCAGGGAGCTCATCCTGCGGGCCAGGGCCGTGCTCAAGCGCCTGAGCCCCGAGGCCCCGGCCAAGCAGGTGCTGCGCAAGGAGGGCCTCAGCGTGGACATGGACGCCCACCGCGCCGAAGTCCAGGGCCAGGAGATCCCGCTCACGGCCACCGAGTTCAAGCTGCTGGCCGAACTCTTCAAGAGCCAGGGCCGCGTGCTCACGCGCGACCAGCTGCTCAACACCGTCTGGGGCTACGAGTTCGAGGGCTACGCCCGCACCGTGGACACCCACGTGCGCCGCCTGCGCCAGAAGCTGGGCCACTACTCCGAAATGATCGAGACCGTGCGCGGCGTGGGCTACCGCTTCAAGGAGTAGGTGACAGGGCCATGCTCTCCTACGGTATGCGGCTTTTCGCCTCCCACCTGGCGGCCTGCGGCCTGGGCCTGTGGGTCTACGCCGAGATGGCGGACCAGCGCACGGGCCTGGCCCTCGCCGTCGCCGTCTGCGTGCTGGTGGCGGCCGTATCGAGCTACGCGGTCACGCGCCGCCACGCCCGGTTCATCCGCCAGTGCGCCGGGGTGCTGGGGGCCGTGGCCGAGGGCGACTACGGCCGCAGGCTCTGGCCCGAATCCGGCCTGGCGCTGGAGGAGCTGGCCCAGAGCGTGAACGCCATGGCCAGCGGCATCGAGGCCCAGGTCACCGCCCTGGCGGCGGACAAGGCCCGCATCGAGGCCGTGCTGGAGGGCATGCGCGAAGGCCTGATGGTGCTCAGCGAGGACGGCCGCATCGTCATGACCAACAAGGCCCTGGACGACATCTTCCCCCAGGCGGCCGGGGCCGTGGGCAGGCTGCCCATCGAGGCTGTGCCCTGCCCCGAACTCCAGAACGCAGCCGAAACGGTGCTCAACTGGCAGGACGCGCAGCGCCCGGCTGTGGTCTCCGTGCAGATCGAGCCCATGCACGATAGGTTTTTCGACGTGAGCCTGGTGCGCCCGGTGCGCCGCCACCCCGGCCTGGGCGCTGTGCTCGTGTTCCACGACCTCACCGAGTTCAGGCGGCTGGACAAGGTCCGGCGCGATTTCGTGGCCAACGTCTCCCACGAGCTGCGCACCCCCCTGACCTCCATCAAGGGCTACGCCGAGACCCTGCTTGGCGAGAGGCAGTTCCTGGAGGGGCAGGGCAAGCGCTTCCTGGACGTGATCCTCAAGAACGCCAACCACATGTCCAGGATGGTGGAGGAACTCCTGAGCCTGGCGCGCATCGAGAACGACCGCCAGGCCCCGGTGAAGGCCCCCGTGAAGGCCGGGGACGCCCTGCGCGCCGCCCTGCGCGAGTGCGCCGCGCTCTCCCGGGAGCGCTCCGTCACCGTGGAGAGCCGCCTGCCCGAAGAGGACGTGATCGTCTCCGCCGACTCGGGGCAGCTCACGCAGGTGTTCCGCAACCTGCTGGAGAACGCCCTGAAGTACGGCCCGGCAGGCTCCGTGGTGAGCGTCTCGCACAGCGCCGGCAACGGGGAGGTGACCTTCCGCGTGGAGGACATGGGGCCGGGCGTGCCCGAGGCCGAGCGCCAGAGGGTTTTCGAGAGATTCTACCGCGTGGACAGGCCGCGCATGAAGAGCGAAGGCGGCACGGGCCTGGGCCTGGCCATCGCCAAGCACATCGTGGAGCGCCACGGGGGCAGGATCTGGGTGGAGCAGGCCAGCGGCCGGATGACCGGGGCCGCCTTCTGCTTCAGCCTGCCCGATGCCTCATAATCGAGCCGTGAACAAGGATCGCAAATGACAACGCCACTGAAAATGTCCGCCAGAAACCTGGATTTCTACTATGGGGACTTCAAGGCCCTGCACGCCGTGGACCTGGACGTGCGCACCAACGAGGTCACCGCGCTGATCGGGCCGTCGGGCTGCGGCAAGTCCACATTCCTGCGCTGCCTCAACCGCATGAACGACCTCATCGACATCGCGCGCGTGGAAGGCGAGCTGCTTCTGGACGGGCAGGACATCTACAAGGGCGGCATGGACGTGGTGGAGCTGCGCCGCCGCGTGGGCATGGTCTTCCAGAAGCCCAACCCCTTCCCCAAGACCATCTTCGAGAACGTGGCCTACGGGCTGCGCGTCAACGGGTCCACGGACAACGCCTTCATCGCCGCGCAGGTGGAGAAGAGCCTCAAGCAGGCCGCGCTCTGGAGCGAAGTGAAAGACCGCCTGCACTCGAACGCCCTGGGCCTCTCCGGCGGGCAGCAGCAGCGCCTGTGCATCGCCCGGGCCCTGGCCGTGGAGCCGGAGATCCTGCTCATGGACGAACCGGCCTCCGCGCTGGACCCCATAGCCACACAGAAGATCGAGGAGCTCATCCACGAGCTCAAGGAAGACCTGACCATCATCATCGTCACCCACTCCATGCAGCAGGCGGCGCGCGTCTCGGACATGACGGCCTTCTTCTACATGGGCAAGCTCATCGAAATGGACCAGACCGAGACGATCTTCACCCGTCCGGCCAACAAGCAAACCGAAGACTACATCACCGGCCGCTTCGGCTAGGAGGGGGACCCATGGACCAGCGTTTTCAGAAGGAAATGGAGCAGCTCAAGGTCAAGGTTCTCCAGATGGCCGCCTACACGGACCGTGCCTTGGAGCGCGCCCTGGCGGCCATCGCCAACCGCGACGCGGAGCTTGCCCGCCAGGTCATCGACTCCGACCGCGACATCAACGCCATGGAGTGCGAGGTGGACAACCTCTCCCTGCGCCTCTTAGCCCTGGACCAGCCCGTGGCCATGGACCTGCGCTTCATCGTCTCCAGCATGCGCATGGTGGTCGACCTGGAGCGCGTGGGCGACGAGGCCGTGAACATCGCGGAGCAGGCGGTGCTGCTCTCCCAGTTGCCGCCCATGAGCAACCTGCCGGACCTCAACGCCCTCGGCTCCCAGGTCACGGACATGTACCGCCTGGCGGTGCGCTCCTTCCGCGACCAGGACCCGGAGCTGGCCCGCCAGGTCTGCGCGGCGGACTCCGTGGCCGACGACCTGAACATGAAGGTGCTCAAGGAGTGCATGGACGCCGGGGCGGGCGAGGGCGGACTGGGCAGCCTGGACCGGGCCATCCGCACCGTGATCGTGGCCCGCTCCATGGAGCGCGTCGGCGACCTCGCCACCAACATCGCCGAAGCCTCGATCTTCGTGGTCAAGGGCGTCTCGGTGAAGCACCACTGCCAGCCGTTCTAGGGCCGCTTTTCGGGCCCGGCCCGTCAGCAGGCCCAGCTGGTAGAGCTCCGCCGCGTAGATGG
>JBKICO010000089.1:0-2742 GCA_046567065.1 Acidobacteriota bacterium | reverse complement strand
CGACCAGATGTGGCAGACCGTGCTGGGGCTCAAGCAATAGAAGGGGGGACGCCATGGCCCTGCGCGTCGCTCAGCAGCAGATTTACGCCGCCAGCCTGTCCTACATGAACACAACGCTGGGGCAGCTCATGGAGTCGAACCTCCAGGCCTCCAGCCAGAAGAAGGTCAACCGGCCCTCGGACGACCCCGTGGGCATGTCCAGGATTCTGGGTTACCGCAACAGCCTTTCCGCCATTGACCAGTACCAGACCAACATAAACGCGGCCAAGGGCTGGCTGACCCTGGCCGACGGCACCATGAGCCAGGTCAGCACCGTGCTCACCAGGCTCTCCGAGCTGGCGGAGCAGGGTGCCACCGGCACCCTCAGCGCGGACAACCGCCAGCAGATCGCCTCGGAGGCGCGCCAGCTCTTCGAGCAGTTGGTGGGCCTGGCCAACACCCAGTTCGACGGCAAGTCCATCTTCGCCGGGCACAAGACCAACGCCGAGGCCTTCGAGGAGACCCTCTCCCTTTCCGTGAACCAGGCCAGCGTGGTCTCCAACGGCGGCTTCACCATCAACGGCTCCAGCCAGAGCACCGTGCTGATCCAATATCTGGACGGCGGCGCGCTGGCAGCGGGCAGCCGCTACCGCTACACCACGGACGGCGGCAAGACCTGGGCGCAGGGTGCCGTGAGCGACCCCGGCCCGGCCTCCAGCAAGCTGCACCTGGACCTGGGCGGCGTCTCCATGGACATCGACCGGGGCACCACCGTGGTGGCCACCAGCGCCACGGACACCAACGACTCCAGCGGCACCTGGATGTGGATCAGGCCCACGGCGCGCTACAAGGGCGACGACGAGGACTACATCGGCGTGGACCCCTTGCAGGGCATGGGCTCCAAGGTCACGGGCACGGCATCCGGCAGCTTCACGGGCAACGTGATCGTGCGCATCGACCAGGCGGGCACCCTGGCGGGCGACGTGCACTACTCCTACAGCCTGGACGGCGGGGCAAGCTGGGTGCAGTCCAACACCTCCACGCCGGACACCTTCGCCAGCAGCGCCAGCCTGAACCTGCCCGGCGGCGTGCTCACCCTGCACTCAAACGCGGGCAACTCGCTGCTGGCGGGCAACATGTTCGTGGTGCACCCCCGCCAGGCCAAGATCTACGTGGACATCTCCCCCACTGAGTCCGTGGCGGTCAACGGCATCGGCAAGAACATCTTCGGCGGCATCTACAAGGACCCCTCCTCGGGCCACTCCGTGCCCGTGGCGGTGGCCGGGTCGTCCGGGGCCTCCAACCTCTTCGAGACCGCGGGCAAGCTGGTGGCCTTCCTGGAAACCAACAACCAGTCGGGCGTGCAGCAGTGCCTGGCGGACCTGCGCTCCTCCAAGCAGAACATACTGAACTACGCCGCCGACGTGGGCGGGCGCGAAAACCGCCTCGCCGTGGCCACCAGCGTGCTCGACAACCTGCAGTACAACCAGAGCGAGCAGCTTTCCAACATCGAGGACGTGGACATCTCCGCCCTGATGACCAAGCTTGCGCAGCAGCAGCTCGCGTACCAGTCCGTCCTGAAGTCGACCTCCATGATCATGAACCTGAGCCTGATGAATTACCTGTGACGGCAAGGGGCTGGAATGATTCGTTGACAAGGCGGATGCTGGGCACTAGGGTGCGCGGGAATGGTCGCGTATAAGAGGCGGGAATGCTCATACTGACGCGTCGGCCGGGGGAATCCATCCACCTGGGCGACAAAATCAAGATCACCGTACTTGGGGTGCAAGGCAAACAGATCAAGATCGGCCTTGAAGTGCCCCAGGAAATGCCGGTATACAGGGAAGAGGTATACCTGCGCGTGTTGGAGCAGAACCGCATGGCTCTGGAAGCAGATCAACAGGACGTTCTTGCGGCGGCGGCGTTATGGCAAAAAAACAAGAACGGGTGATCCAAAGCCGCATCGGGGTGCTCACCATCCCGCAGGACAGGGTGATCCACTTCCCCCGCGGCCTCATCGGCTTCGAGCAGGAAAGGGAGTTCACCCTGGTGCAGGTGCGCGAGGATTCCCCCTTCCTCATCCTCCAGAGCATGAACGACCCCAGGCTCGGCCTCCTCGTGGCCGACCCCTACGGCTTCATCGCCGAATACGACGTGGTGGTGGGCGAGGCCGAACGCAAGATCCTGCGCATCGAGAACATCCGCCAGGTCATGGTGCTCGTCACGGTGACCATACCCCAGGGCCGCCCGCAGGACACCACGCTCAACCTCACCGGTCCGGTCATCATCAACATGCAGAGCCGCGTAGGCCTGCAGGTGCCCCAAACCGACGCCAAGTACCCCAGCCGCTACTGCCCCGGCGAGCACGCCGCCCCCGCTACGGAGCAGGGCTCCCCTGAAACGGGCGAAGAAGAGACCGCGCCCTAGCGACCCGCGCTCATCGGTTCCCACCCACGGGCTTTCCCGCGCGAGGTGGCAACTCCAGAGAGGGCGGGGATTGCCCGCTCGAGGCCATTCCCCCGCGCGGCGCTCCGCCGGAGACCCAGCCGTTGCGTCAGGCAACCCCGGCGTGTAGCAGTCCCAGCACCCAGCAGTCCCAGCGTCAGGCAACCCCTGCACCCAGCAGTCCCAGCGTCAGGCCGCCCCTGCAACCCCGATTCACCCGCCCGGCTTTTCCAGGAAGATCCATGACCCGCGCCTGACGCGCCTTGTCCGGGCGTGCTTGCGGCGCGGGGCGTCCCGGCCCTTCGCGGTCAGGCCATT
>JBKICO010000088.1:0-5818 GCA_046567065.1 Acidobacteriota bacterium | reverse complement strand
GGTGCGCGCCGCCGGGGCGGACTATTTCGGGCTGGACCTCAACCTGCCCAGCCTGAGGCGTGCGGTCGCGAGGTTCAGCGTGGCCCAGGGCGACTGCCTGGCGCTGCCCTTCGCGGACGGGGCGTTCGACGTGGTCATCCTGCGCGCCGTGCTCACCGTGCTGCCGGAGGACGTGCGGCGCCTGGCCTGCCTGGCCGAGGCCCTGCGCGTGAGCCGGGGCCAGGGCCGGGGCCAGACTCCGGGAGTTGTGGCCGTGCAGGATTTCATGATGACGCCGGAGCAACCGCTTTATGAGGCCCGCTACCAGCGGGGCGCGGCAATGGGCCTGCCCCAGGGGGCGTTCCCCGTGGAGGAGGGCGGCGGCACGCTCTACGTGGCCCGGCACGCCACAGAGGTGGAGTTGCGGGAGCTGGTGCGCGGGGCTGGCGGGGAAATCCTTTCTTATATAACGCACCCGTCGCCCACTCGGAGCGGCAAGATCGTCAACGGTGTGACCCTACTGGCTCACGCGAAGCAGAATCTTTCGCGCCCCGGGTCGTGAGGCACGCTCGAAGGCTTCGCTCACGCGCCCCAGGGGATAGACCGCCTCGATGAGGCCCGTGGGGTCCACCAGCCCGCGCAGCATGTGGTCGATGGCCAGGGCCGGGCTGCCGCAGCGCGACCCCACCAGGGTGATCTCGTTCACCACGATGCGGGTCAGGTCGATGGGTGCGGGGGCCTCCAGGGTGGATTTGAGCACCACCGTGCCCTCGGGGCGCACCAGCTCCAGCGCGGCCTCCACGCCGTGGGGCCTGCCCGTGGCCTCCACCACGATGTCGAACTGCCCGCGCACGCTGCCCTGCAGGGTGGTGCGCACCCCGTGACGGCGGGCGATGGCCAGCTTGTCCATGTGCCTGCCCACGAGCACCAGTTCCGGGCAGAGATGGCGCAGGCTCATGGCCACAAGCAGCCCCAGCTTGCCGTCTCCCAGCACGCAGACTTTCTGCGCCGCCGTGATGTGCACCTGTTGCCCCACCTCGATGGCGGCGGCCAGGGGCTCCGCGAACACGGCCCGCTCGTCGGAGAGCTCGCCGGGCACCACCACGCAGTTGGCTACGGGGATGGTCAGGTATTCGGCGAAGGCCCCGTCCTTGCCGTGGATGCCCAGCGTCACCCGGTCCGGCGTGTGGCGGTGGTCGCCGGAGCCGGGCGCAATGTTGATGTCCGCCACCACGCGTTTTCCCACCATGTCCGGGTGGTCCGGTGCCGCCTCCACCACGCCCACGAACTCGTGGCCCAGGACGCCCGAAAAGCTCATGTATCCCTTGAGGATTTCCAGGTCCGTGTTGCAGATGCCCGCCAGCAGAACCCGCACCAGCGCTTCGCCCGGGGCCGGGGCGGGGCGTTTGCGCCGGGCGAGGGCGACTTCGGAATCCTTGGCTATGGCGCAGAGCATGGGGGCCTCGCTGGGGTGAAGAAATTGAGGGTATAGCGCCCCAGGGATATCCCAGCGCGTTTCCCTTGTCATCCGGGCGGGCGGCGGCGTTGACCCGGCGGGAGATTCCAGGCATCCCGTGTGGATGTCATTCACCGCATCCATCCACGCGACTGTGCCGTCCGCCGTCCATTCCATCCTTTCCGGCCTGGAGGGGCGCGCATGAGCGGCTCCATCCTGCGCCATACGGCCCCCGGCCCGGGCAGGCTCGACCAGTGCTGGGCCGAGCAACTGGCGGAACAGAGTGTCACCCGCGCCAAGATCCAGAAATGGATAGCCGCCGGGCTGGCCACGGTTGACGGCGCGGTGGAGGCCAAGGCCTCCCGCAAGCTGCGCGGCGGCGAGGCCCTCGAACTTGCCGCCCCCGCCTTGGAGGACACCCCGGCGGCGGAAAGCAGCGACATCGCCCTGGTCTACCGTGACGAGCAGCTCATCGTGCTGAACAAGCCCGCCGGGCTCACCGTGCACCCGGCCCCCAGTTGCCCCGAGGGCACGCTGGTCAACCGCCTGCTGCACCACTTCCCGGAGCTGGCCTCCATCGAAGGGCAGCGCCCCGGCATCGTGCACCGCATCGACAAGGACACCTCCGGCCTGCTGGCCGTGGCCCTCACGGAGCCCGTGCGGCTCAAGCTTGCGGAAGCCTTCGCCAAGCGCGAGGTCAAGAAAACCTACCTGGCGCTGCTCTGCGGCGTCCCGGCCAAGGAGCAGGCCGAAATCGACGCCCCCATCTGGCGCGACCCCGCGCACAAGTCGCGTATGGGCGTGGTCAAGGGCGGGCGCGAGGCCCACAGCGCCTACCGCCGCGTCTGGGCCGACGCCAAGGGCCGCGCGTGTCTGGCCGAGGTCTCCATCAGCACGGGGCGCACCCATCAGATCAGGGTGCATATGTCACACATCGGGCATCCCCTGCTGGGTGACGCCTTGTACGGAACCTCGCCGAGCAAGCAGGCTGCCCGGTCGGACAGGCTGCTGGGCAAGCTGGCCGCCCGACAGATGCTCCACGCCTGGAAGCTGGCCTTCGACCACCCTGTGACCGAACAGCGGCTGGACTTCACCTGTCCCACACCCAAGGATTTCTGGCGCATCCCCCTGTACCTGGCGCGCTCGCTGCAGCGCGTGGCCATCGTGGGCCTGCCGGGCGGCGGCAAGAGCGCCGCGCTGGAGGCCCTGGCCCGGCGCGGCCTGCCCGTCTGGAGCGCGGACCGCTGCGTGGCCGAACTCTACCAGCCCGGTGCGGACGGCTGGCACCTGCTGCGCGCCCGCTACGGGGAGCGCTTCGTGCCGGACGCAGCCAAACCCGTGGACAAAAAGGCCCTGCTGGCGGCCATGCGGGCCTCCGACGGGCTCAGGCGCGAGGTGATGGACGCCCTCTATCCCATGATCCGCCACCGCCTGGCGGACTTCTGGGCCGAAAACGCCCGGGCACGCGTGGCCTTCGCCGAGATTCCCGTGCTCCTGGAATCCGGCTGGCTGGCCCAGGGCGAGGCGGACCTGGCCGTGGGCGTGGACACCCCGGACGAGCTTCGCCACCAGCGGCTTGCGGGCCGGGGCTGGGACGCGGAGGACATCGCGCTGGTGGATTCCTGGCAGTGGCCGCGCGAGCGCAAGATGGCGGCCTGCGCGCACGTGCTGGACAACTCGGGCTCCCTGGAGGAGTTGGAGGCGGGCGTGGACGCCCTGCTGGCGGGCCTGAAAGCCCAGCGCAGGGAAAAAATACGCTCCCTGCTGGCCTGGATGCGCTCCAATGGCTACGCGTAGGCCGCAATGATCCCCATCAAGGACAACGTCCCCAACATCCGCAAGCCCGTGGTGGTGGCGATCATCTTCGCCCTGAACCTCATGGTGTTCCTGTTCGAGCTGAGCCTGCCGGGCAAGGGGCTGAACCTGCTGCTGCAGCTCTACGGCGCGGTGCCCGCCCGGCTCACGGACCCGGCCTGGGCCGAGGCCGCCGGGTTCCCCTCCCAGGGCTTCGATTCGGCCCTGACCTACATGTTCCTGCACGGGGGCTGGCTGCATTTCATCCTGAACATGTGGGTGCTCTGGGTCTTCGCGGACAACGTGGAGGACGCCCTGGGCCACTGGCGCTTCGCCGCCTTCTACCTGCTTTCGGGGGTGGCGGCGCTGGCCATGCACCTGCTGTTCAACCCCGGCTCCACCACGCCCGTGGTGGGGGCCTCCGGGGCCATCGCCGGGGTCATGGGCGGCTACTTCCGGCTGTTTCCCCACGCGCGGGTGGTGACGCTCATCCCCATCGTGTTCATCCCCTGGATCGTGGACCTGCCCGCAGTGGCCTTCCTGGGCATCTGGTTCGTCATCCAGCTCGCTTCGGGCCTGTCCGCCTCCACGCCGCTGGACGACGGCCAGTCCGTTGCCTGGTGGGCGCACGCCGGGGGGTTCCTGTTCGGGCTGCTGGTGGTGCGCCTGCTCGGCCCGTTGGATTGCCGCTATTGCTACCTTCCCGAAGAAAAGGCCTACGAGCGCCGCTGAGCCTGCCCGGCTGGACAGCGGCACCCATCTGAACTACAAATCCCTTTTGCGTTCTTAACGGCTTTATCTGTCCCAAAGGCGAGGCATTCATGCTCAGCATAGAAAATCTGCATGTCATGATCGGCGAGAGGGAGGTGCTCAAGGGCATCAACCTCGAAATCAAGGAAAACGAAACCTTCATCCTCTTCGGGCCCAACGGTTCCGGGAAAACCACCCTGCTCATGAGCCTCATGGGCTTCGGCAACTATACCATCACCGAAGGCCGCATCATGTTCCGCGGCCATGACATCACCCACGCCACCATCTACGAACGCGCGCGCCTGGGCATGGGCATGTCCTTCCAGCGGCCGCCCACCATCCACGGGCTCAAGCTGCGCCAGATGGTGCAGATGGCCGCGCAGGGCCGCGACATCGACGTGGACGCCCTGGCCAAGCGCGTGAACATGACCGACTTCCTGGAGCGCGACGTGAACGCGGGCTTCTCCGGCGGCGAGATCAAACGCTCGGAACTCTTGCAGCTCATGGCCCAGCAACCGCACATGGTGCTCTTCGACGAGCCCGAATCCGGCGTGGACCTTGAAAACATGAAGCTCATCGGCAACACCGTGCGTGAGCTGCTCGGCGGCGAATGCGGCATGACCATGGAGCGCAGCCTGCGCATGGCCAAATGTTCGCGCAACGTGGCCGGCCTCATCATCACCCACACGGGCTACATCCTGGAGTACATCAACGCCGACCGTGGCCAGGTGATGTACGAAGGCAAGCTCTGCTGCGAATCCAACCCCCGCGACATCCTGGATCACATCAGCCGCTTCGGCTACCAGGAATGCCTGCGCTGCCTGGCCTAACGGAGTTGCCCACATGAAGCCCATCGATCTGAAAGCATTCGACTTCACGGCCCCCGCCCCCCTGGAAATCGCCGACCTGACCACCCTGGACGAGGCCGACAAGAACCAACTGCTCATGGCTGGCGTGGACGTCTCCGCCGAGGCGGTCAGCGGCACGTACATGCACATGAACCACGGCGCGGTGCACTGCAAATCCCGCCAGAAGGGCGTCGAGATCCTGGACATCAAGACGGCCATGGCCAAGTACGACGGCCTCAAGGAATACTACTGGAAGCTCATCGACCCCGACAAGGACGAGTTCACCAGGGCCGCAGCCGACAATCTGCACGGCGGCTACTTCATCCGCACCGAGAAGGGCGCCAAGATCACCGAGCCGGTGCAGTCCTGCCTGTTCATCAAGGGCGACAACATCGGCCAGAGCGTCCACAACATCATCGTGGTCGAGGAAGACTCCGAGCTGCACATCATCACCGGCTGCTCCGCCGCGCACGATTCCAAGGGCTCCGCGCACATGGGCATCTCGGAGTTCTACGTCAAGAAGAACGCCAAGCTGACCTTCACCATGATCCACAACTGGGCGGAGCACACCGTGGTGCGCCCCCGCTCGGCCGGCGTGGTGGAGGAGGGCGGCGTGCTGCTCAACAACTACGTGCTGCTCAAGCCCGTGAGCGACCTGCAGATGTACCCCACCATCACCCTGGCGGGCAAAGGCGCCGTGGCGCGCTTCAACTCCGTGGCCCCCGAGGGCTCCCACGTGGATACGGGCAACCGCATCATCCTGGCCGCCCCCGAGACCCGCGGCGAGACCATCGCCCGCACCATCACCACCGGCGGCACCATCGTGGCGCGCGGCCACATCGCGGGCAACGCGGTGCCCGCGCGCGGCCACCTGGAGTGCAAGGGCCTGATTCTGGGCGGCGGCGTGATCCACGCCATCCCCGAGCTCGAGGCCACCGTGGACGGCGTGGAGCTGTCGCACGAGGCCGCCGTGGGCAAGATCGCCCAGGAG
>JBKICO010000087.1:0-3422 GCA_046567065.1 Acidobacteriota bacterium | reverse complement strand
AGTACATGCAGCGCTCCTGGTTGACCAGGATGGTGTTGACCTTCTTGTCGCCCAGTTCATGCTTGCCGGGCTTCAGGGCGCCGGTGGGGCAGGAGGCGATGGCCAGCGGGATTTCGCACATGTTGTCCAGGTACTCGTGGTCGACGATGGGAGGCTTGCGGTGGAAGCCGACAACGGCGAGGTCCGAGCAGTGGCAGGCGCCGCACATGTTCAGGCAGCAGGCCACGGCCACGCGCACGATGGCGGGCATGCGCATGTTGGTGAACTCTTCGAAGAGTTCGTCCATGATCACCTTCACGGTGCCCGAGGCGTCGGTGGCCGGGGTGTGGCAGTGGATCCAGCCCTGGGTGTGCACGATGTTGGAGATCGAAGCGCCGGTGCCGCCGACGGGGAACTTGTAGGAACCCTTGTCGAACTTGCGGCCGTTCAGGTCGGCCTTCAGAGCCTTGGCGGTCTCCAGGGAGGTCGTCATGAACTCGATGTTGTTGCGGGTGGTCCAACGCATGTAGCCGTCGGCGTACTTCTTCGCGATCTCGCAGATCTCGCGGATGTACTCGGTGGACACCAGGCGGGCCGTGCCGGCGCGGACGGTGTACACCTTGTCGCCGGACTCGGCCTCGTGCACCAGCATGCCGGGCTCGAGGATTTCGTGGGAGACCCACTTGCCATAGTTTTTCTCAAGAACCGGAGGCAGGAAATCCTTGAAGAACCGGGGTCCGATGTCGGAGATGCGGTTCTCCATGGGCTTCGCGGGATTGTATCCAGAAGAGACGAACGCCATGTTTTGTTCCCCCTTTTTTAGCGCTGATGCAGTTTGCGGTACTCGTTGATGTCACGGGTCCAGCCGCCGGGAACCTCATCTTCCTTCCAGAAGATGTAGGGGTTGGTGCGGGGCTCCTTGACATGCTGGGCCACAGGCGTGATGCCGCACACTTCCAGAGCCTTCTGGAAGCCGAGGCGCTTCAGGGTCTCACCCAGGCGCTCGCGGTTCTTGCCTTCGTCCATCCACCAGTCCCAAATGGACTCGATGACTTCCTTGATCTCGTCGAACGGATCGTCCGCCGGGATGAAGGGCACGAGCAGGGAGCTCATCTGGGCGCCGTCGAGAATGGGGGCCTTGGCGCCGATGAGGATGGAGGCGCCGCGCTCGTCACCGATGCGCAGGGCCTTGGGCATGACGTTGATGCAGTGCATGCAGCGGTAGCAGTTCTTGGTGTCGATCTCGAGCTTGCCGCCCTCGTACTTCATGCACTTGGTGGGGCACAGGTCGATGACTTCTTTCTGGAGGTCGAACTTACCCCAGTCGCGGCCAGCGTGGGCGCCGGCGTTGGGGGGAATCTCGCCACCGACGTAGGCCTTCACAGCGGCCTGGTCGATCTTGATGTCGTCCTTCCAGGTGCCGATGATGGAGAAGTCGGAGCGGGCGATGGCGGCCACGCAGCCGTTGGGGCAGCCGTCGAACTTGAACTTGAACTTGTAGGGGAACTGCGGGCGGTGCAGCATGTCCTGGTATTCGTTGGTCAGCGTGTGGCACATGAGCTGGGTGTCGTAGCAGGCGAATTCGCAGCGGGACATGCCCATGCAGCAGGCCGGGGTGCGCAGGTTAGAGCCGGAGCCGCCCAGGTCCTGGTTGTAGGTGTGGGTCAGTTCGAAGAAGATTTCCTCAAGCTGGGGGGTGGTGGTGCCCAACCAGATGATGTCGCCGGTGGAGCCGTGCATGTTGGTCATGCCGGAACCGCGGAAGTCCCACAGGTCGCACAGCTTCTCCATGTACTCGGCCGTGTAGAACAGGCCGGAGGGCTGGGCCAGGCGCACGGTGTGGAAGTGGGCCACGCCGGGAAACTTTTCGGGCTGGTCGCAGTAACGGCCGATGACGCCGCCGCCGTAGCCGAACACGCCCACGATGCCGCCATGCTTCCAGTGGGTGGTGCCGTCCTCGTAGGACATTTCCAGCAGGCCCAGCAGATCGTCGATGACATCGACGGGAACCTGCTGTTCAAAGCCGCGGGGGTTGGTGTGGCGGAGCTCCGCGGCATGCTTCATGTCAGAGACGAAGCTGGGCCACGGACCGCTCTCAAGCTGGTCCAGCAACGGGGTCGGGTGTTTCGCCATGTGTTCCTCCAAAAAGAGTTGTAAGAGTTACAGCCCTGTTTACGAAAATCGCGCCACGCCCTTGCGGAAGCCACGTTTTCCCGACACGAACAGACCACACGCCCGCTGCCGGACGCATGGCGCGGCCATTTCATGGGGATGGACAAAGCAGATGGATAGTCCGAGAGAATTGTCGATCATCCCAATAATCCACGCGCGTGAACTTTCTAACATGCTTTCTCCCGGGCTGCAAAGCAAAATTCCAGATGCCCGTTCACAACGGGGGTTTAGGGGCATTTAGGCTTGCCTGGGAGTGTTTGAATTGTTATATTTTTCACAAAATATGAGCGCCACAAACAACCCACCCGAATGCCGCCGTTGCGGCGCCTGCTGCCTGCGCGGCGGACCCGCCCTCCACCTGGAGGATCTCCCCCTGCTCGCCGCCGGAACACTGGCCCGCTCCCACCTGCTCACCCTGCGGGCGGGCGAACCCGTGTTCGAGAACGTGGCCCAGGTGATGACCACCCTGCACAGCGAACTGGTCAAGGTGGCCTGGCTCCCTGGCGAGCCCGGCGCGCAACAAAGCGGCAACTCCTTCGCCTGCCGGTTCTACGCCCCCGAATCCTCGGCCTGCCTGATCCACGCTTCGCGCCCGGCCGAGTGCCGCGCCCTCTTCTGCCAGGATACCGCCGCCATCGAGGCGCTCTACGCCCGCGACCGCCTGACGAGAGCACACGTCGTGGATACGCGCGGCAGCCTGTGGGAGGTCGTCTCCTTCCATGAGGAGAGCTTTCCGGCCTCCACGGCCACGGCCCTGGCGCGCGCCGCCGCACGCGGCGACCGCATCGCCGCGAGGGAGCTCGAGGCCCTCACCGGCGCCGAACTCCGGTTCCGCGCGGCCTTCGCCGCGCGCACGGCCCTGCCCCCGCAGGAGCTGGACTTCTACTTCGGCCGCAGCCTGGGGCTGATCTGCGCCCCGCTGCTCGGCAGGAAAAGCGGCTGAGACGCCGCGCCCCCCGCGGCGTCCTGCACGCGTTCCTACTGAGGTTTCTGCGGGGCCATCTGCCCGAACCCCGGGTCGATCATGGGGTTCGGCCCCGGATCGGGCTTCACCGCCGCGTCCGCCTTCTGCTCCTCCGGCTTGCTGGGCGGCCCGAAGTCGAAATACATGCGGCAGTACTTCTCGCACCAGTCCGTGGCGTTGTTGATGGCCGGGTCGCAGCCATAGCCCGCGAACTGCCTCCACTTGGCCAGTTGCAACTCGTTGCAGCCCTTGATGCAGTCGGCCTTGTCGGCGTGTTCCTGGGCGAGGTAGCTCTGGAAGTCGCGGC
>JBKICO010000086.1:0-2649 GCA_046567065.1 Acidobacteriota bacterium | reverse complement strand
TTTCTCGACCCCAAGACCAGCCCTTTCTTCGAGGTGGGCGAGGCCCAGTATTTCCTGGCCAAGAACGGCGAGCGCGTCACTGGGCGCATCAGCGCGCACCTGAACTACGCCTACGAGAAGCACCACGACGCCAGCACCGGCTTCTTCGGCTTCTTCGAGTGCATCGACGACCAGGACACCGCCAACGCCCTGTTCCAGGCCGCTGCGGACTGGGTGAAGGCCCGCGGCAAGACCAAGCTGCACGGCCCGCTCTCCTTCGGCATCTACGACGAGGTGGGCCTGCTGGTGCAGGGCTACCACGAGCGCCCGGTGATGTTCCACGTCTACAACCCGCCGTACTATGAGAAGCTGGTTGAGAACTGGGGCTTCAAGAAGGCCTTCGACTGGTTCGCCTACAACATCGACAAACTCCCGGGCACCATCGAGCAGCTCAAGGCCCGCCGCGACGAGATCCTCACCGCCGCCAACGTGACCATCACCGAGGGCAGGACCAGCGAGTTCCTCAAGCGCGGCCCCGAGGTGCTGGAGATGTTCAACACCCTCTGGCAGAAGAACTGGGGCCACGTGCCCCTGACCGAACGCCAGTTCGACGACATCTTCCTGCAGATGCGCCCCATCATCCGCCCGGAGCTCATCAACTTCATCATCGAGAACGACGAGCTGCTGGCCTTCAACGTGGTGGTGCCAGACATCAACGTGACCCTGCACAAGATCCGCAGCAACCTGAACTGGTGGGGCATGATCCGCCTGTGGCTCGATTGCCGCGTGTTCCCGCTCACGGCCACGCGCGACGTGATCATGGGCGTAAAGAAGTCGCACCAGTGGCGCAAGCTGCACCACGCCCTGATCCTGCACACCATGATCGTGCAGAGCAAATGGCGCAAAGGCTACAGCTACTGCGATTGCTCGCTCATCCCCGAATCGCTGGTGAAGTGGAACAAGACGCTGGTCATGTTCGGCGGGCGCATCTGGCGCACCTTCCGCCTCTACGACCGCGACATCTAGCCCCCGCTCCATGACCACGCACGAGCCGCGCTGCGCGCACATCAGCCTGATCACGGGTCAGGCGGAATCGCCGCCGCCCGCGACCGACGCGCTGTGGGCGGCGGGGCTGAGCGTTCTGGTGTTCCTGCTGGCCCACGGCGGGCGGCTTTTCAACCCCTTCGCCATCAACGACGACGTGCGCCAGCAGCTCTTCTGGATGCAGCGCTGGCTGGACCCGCAGCTCTACCCCCCTTCCCTGCTGGGGGACTACGCCCAGGCCTACGTGAGCCCCGGGGTCAAGGCGCTCTACTGGCTCACCGCGCCGTTCATCGGCCCCCTGGCCTTTTCCAAGCTCCTCTCCGGACTGCTCTTCACGGCCCAGTGCCTGCTGGTGCGCTCCATCGGCCTGCGCCTGGGCGGGCGGGCCGTGTCCTGGGCCTGCATGGCCATGATCTGGCTGATGCCCTTCTTCATCGACAACATCTCCGGCGGCCTGGCCCGGGCCTTCGCCAGCCCGTTGCTGGCGCTGTTCGTGTTGCTGCTTCTCTCGGGCGGCTGGGCCATGTTCGCGGTCCTGCTCCAGGGGCTTTTCATCCCCTACATCGGGCTGCCCTGTTTCCTGGCCGGGGGCTTGTGCGACGGCGCAAAACTCTTCAAGGGCAAGCTCAAGCCCGCCCCGGTGTGGGTTCTGGGCTGGCTTGCGGCCCTGGGCGGCGTGGCCGCGGCCTGGTGGGCCAACGCCCACGTGCGGGAGCTGGGCTTCGGCCCCCTGGTCAGTCTGGCCGAGACCATCGGCAGGCCCGAGTTCGGCCCCAGGGGCCGCCTGGAGATCGCCCCGTTGCCCAACCCCTTCCTGGATTTCGTCTACTACCCCTTCGAGGGCGTGGGCCTGTTCAAGGAATTCGGGCTGGCCGCGGGCATCGCCACCCTGGTGCTGCTGGCGCCCGCGCTGTGGTTCGGGCTGCGCTCCATCAACCGCAGGCTGCTGCTCAAGCGTATGCGCCCGCTGTGGTGCGTGGGGGCCGCCTTCCTGCTGTTCTACGTGGCCGCGCGCATGGTGGCCTTCACGCTCTTCCTGCCCGACCGCTATGTGCAGTACCCGCTGAACCTGCTCTACGCCCTGCTGCTGGGAGTCTGCCTGGCCGGAGCCTGGAACCGCTGGGTGCGCCCGCGCGGCCGGGCGGCCACGGCGGCCCTGATCCTGCTGGCGGCGCTGGCGGGCGGGGCCAGGCTGCACAACGTGGCCCTCTACGACTACTCCGCCCTGGCGGACACCTACGCCGCCGTGGAGGCCGCCACCCCCAAGCAGGCCATGATCGCCGGGCACCCCGAACTCATGGACAACGTGATGACCTTCTCCCGGCGCAACGCCCTGGCCACCTTCGAGCTGTCCCACGTCTGGAGCCGGGGCCTCTGGGACAAGCTCCTGCCCCGCCTGGAGGGCTTCTTCACCGCCTACTACTCCCAGGATCCGGCCGAGGCGGCCGCCTTCGCCAAGGCCTGGAAGGTGGACTACATCCTGGTTGACCCGGCCCACTTCAGCGCCCACTTCCTGGCCGCCACCCCCTGTTTCGAGCCCTTCGGAACGGCCATCAAGGACATGACCCGGGGCCGCACGCGCTTCGCCCTGCTGGACGAGGCCGCCTTCCCGCGCATCCCGGCGGG
>JBKICO010000085.1:0-3869 GCA_046567065.1 Acidobacteriota bacterium | reverse complement strand
CACCGCCAAGATGATGGCCCTGTTCGGCGGCAAGAACCCGCACCCCCACGTCACCATCCCCGGCGGCGTGACCAGCGGCAACGAACTGGCCGTGGCGGCGAACATCACCAACTTCGCCACCCAGTTGACCGCCACCAACGACTTCATCAAGAACTTCTACATTCCTGATGTCATCTACCTGGCCAAGCAGTACCCCGAGTGGGCCAAGATCGGCGGGTTCGACAACATGCTCGCCTACGGCGAGTTCCCCCTGGGCACCTACGGCTCCGGCAACAACCTGATGCCAGGCGGCGTCATCATGGGCCGCAACGTGGGCAGCGTGGCCGCCGTGAACACGGCCTCCATCACCGAGGACGTCTCCCGCGCCTGGTACAACACCTCGAGCCCGCTCAACCCGGCCTCGGGCGTCACCTCGCCCAGCTACACCGGCTACAACCAGTCGGCCCAGTACTCCTGGCTGAAGGCCCCCCGCTACCAGGGCAAGCCCATGGAAGTCGGCCCCCTGGCCCGCGTGCTGGTGGCCTACGGCAAGGGCCAGGCCCAGGTGAAGGCCGCCGTGGACTCCCTGCTCTCCACCCTGGGGCTGACCATGAACGACATGTTCTCGGTCATCGGGCGCACCGCGGCCCGGGCCATCGAGACCAAGGTCATCGGCGACGCCATGGTGGGCTGGCTGAACACCCTGAAGAGCAACATCGCCGCCAACAACCTCACCACCTACGCCAGCAACACCGTGCCCGCCAACAGCACGGGCGTGGGCCTGGGCGAGGCCCCGCGCGGCGCGGTGGGCCACTGGCTGTCCACCGACGCCACCTCCAAGATCAAGAACTACCAGATGGTGGTGCCCTCGGCCTGGAACTTCGGCCCCCGCGACGCCCAGGGCGTCGCCAGCGCGGTGGAGGCTTCCATGGTGGGCCTGCCCATCGCGGATTCCAACAGCCCGCTGGAGATCCTGCGCCTGGTGCACTCCTTCGACCCCTGCATCGCCTGCGGCGTGCACCTGATCGACGCCGAGGGCAAGGCCGAGACCCTGGTCACCGTGCGCTGACCTGAACCGGCAAACGACACTGAAAAAGGGGGCCTCCGCAGGGAGGCCCCCTTTTTCATTCCGCGAGTGCATGATGCTGTGGAAAGCCGGGGGAGTGCGCGGGGGAGATTTTTATGCATCGCGCGCACGCAGGCCCCAGGCGGGATTGCCATGAACGCCGCGCAGGGCTAGCATCCCTGGTGATTCCGCCCAACACCCGCACCCCTGAAGGCCGCCGCCGTGGCCACTGCCCGGCGGGCCTGAAGAAGCGAGGCGCCACTCCATGCTCATGATCAAACGCGTCTACGACGAGCCCTCCCCCGAGGACGGCAAACGCTACCTGGTGGACAGGCTCTGGCCGCGCGGCGTGGCCAAGGAGGCCCTGCGCCTGGACGGCTGGCTCAAGGCCCTGGCCCCGAGCAACGCCCTGCGCGCCTGGCTGCACCAGGACCCCGCCCGCTGGGCGGATTTCGCCCCCCGCTACGCGGCGGAACTGGCCGCCCCGGAAGCAGCCGCTCTGGCCGCCGAGGTCGCCAAGGAGGCCCTGGAGGGCCCGGTGACGCTGCTCTACGCCGCCCGCGACCGGGAGCGGAACCACGCCCTGGTGCTGAAGGAATATCTGGAGGGGTTGGCCGCAGGCGCTTAACAGCCTGTTGAAAAATCCCTGCCGACAGCGTTGCTCCAAAAAGCCAAACCCTCGCGTGGGAGAACTACGCGCCGGGCTTGGCTTTTTCTTGCGCCTTGCCAGCAGGTTTATTGAACAGGCTGCGAGAATCTGCATTTTCAACGGATTGTCAGCCCAATCCACGCCTGCACAAGGGCAAGACCGGGCGGGCAGGTCCGCCGCAGGCAGCTAGCACCGGTCCGCGCTCGCGAAAGGGTATCGGACGCCGGGGCAGGAACTGGCGAAGACCGGCGCCCCGCCCCGGGGGGGCTATTTCCCTTTCAGGATGTCCTGCAGGGTCACGATTTTACCGTCGAAGTCATACCGGGCGTCGTCCATGACCCAGCGGTCTGATTCCTTGACCAGCACGAACACGTAGGGCTTCATCCCCTTGCAACCGTTGCTCACAGTCATCAGGTAGGAGCCCTTTTCCCGTACAAGGCCCAGAATCTGGAGAGGCTTGCCGCACCCGTCCTGAGCGTTGAAAAAGAAGTCGAAGTCGAGCCGCCCCATGCCGTCCTTGCTCCTGAGGCGCTGCTCGGCCTTGAACAGCTTCTGCAACGCGGAGGAGGCCATGTTCTTTCCCTGCGCGAATGCGATGGCCTCCGATGGCTGCGACCCCAGAAACAGCCGCGAATATTCCGCGAGCAGGGGCTTGTACACCTGCAGGATGGCTTCCGATTCGTCCGCCGCGCAACGCCCGGGGACTGGGACAGCCAAAACAAAGGCCATCAGCGGAACCAGGCAGCCAAAGGCCAATAGACGAAAATCGCGGCGCGTTCTCGGTATCATGGGCGCAATCCTCACGTATAACGGGTGACGGGCTCTGTTGCTCCGTTCATATGGCGAATGCTCCCGCTTGCAAAGAGCTGATTCAGGCCGGGAGCGGGATCATATTTCGCCTCTCTGCCGCTTCTCAAAGCCCGTCCGGTCTGGTATTGAGCGCCCAACATCCACATCCCGGGCCATTCCCAGGAGGCATTCATGAACACCGAGAACTTTCCCGAGCTGACGCTCAAGGATGTCAGGCTGGCGGTCGAATCCGGCGGCGCCGTGCTCGTTGACGTTCTTCCCCCCGAACATTACGAGCGCCGCCACATCCATGGCGCGCTCAACGCCTGCGTGTACCAGGTGGTCTTCCTGGACATGATCGCCAAGCTGGTGCCGGACAAGTCCATGCCCGTCATCCTCAGCGGCGCGGGCGCGGGCTCGCTGGACGTGCACACCGCGGCCCAGAAGCTGCACCGGGCCGGATACACAAACATCTCCGTGTATCCCGGCGGCATCGAGGAGTGCGCCGAGGCGGGCGCCACGCTGGAGGGCAGCGCGGCCCAGACGCTGGACCAGCCCTTCCCGGCCTTCACCCCCGAGCCCAGGCTCTACAAGCTCACCAACGGCGACGCGGCCATCCTCTGGACGGGGCGCAACCACAACATCAGCCACCACGGCACGCTCTCCGTCTCCAGGGCGGAGATGGACTTCACCCAGGGCGTGCGCAGCGGGTTCAAGGGCATCTTCGAGATCGACATGACCAGCATCGCCGACAAGAACCTCGAAGGCGACCCGCTCAAGGACGTGCTGGAGGCCCACCTGGCCTCGGACGACTTCTTCTTCGTCTCCCTCTTCCCCACGGCCGTGTTCACCCTCACCGAAGCCACCCCCTCCGCCGAGGGCACCGCCACCCGGCCCAACTACGTAATGACGGGCCAGCTCTCCCTGCGCGGGGTGGGCAAGACCATCTTCTTCCCGGCGCACCTGCGCATGCTCGACGACGGAAAGATCGGCCTGCACGCCAACTTCGACTTCGACCGCACGGACTGGGGCGTGATCTACGGCTCGGCCCGGTTCTTCAGGCACCTGGGCATGCACGTGGTGTACGACCACATTTCGGTGGAAATCAGGCTCGTTCTGGCTTGAGCCGCTCCCACCGACGCTCCGCGACAAAAAGGGGCCGGGTTCTCGCCCGGCCCCGCCGTTTCGGTCAGGAGCAGAAAGCCCGGCTTCAAGCGGTCAATACCATGTGCCGAGCAACTTCCTGGCCGCTTCCTCCTGCAGCCTCCAGCCCACGCGCTTGACGAGCCTCTTGGTCATGGGGCTGGCCTTGCCGGTCAGCCACAGCTCCACGCCCCGGGCGGAGAGCCCTCGCGCCTTGTCCGCCATGGCCTCGATGATGGCGGC
>JBKICO010000084.1:0-2738 GCA_046567065.1 Acidobacteriota bacterium | reverse complement strand
GCCGTACCCCGCCTCGGCGCGGGCGGCCCGGCGGGCTTCCTCGCCTGGCGGCGCATAGCCCTGCAGGTCAACGCCGAGGGGGATGTGCTCCACCCCTGGCTCGGGGAAGCGCTCCGTGTCCAGCCCGTAGCCCTGGCGCAGGCTGCGGTAGTAGGCGCGCACCACCTCGGCCCCGGCCCGCGAGGTGGCCACCACCGCGTCGCGAGGGCTGGTGCAGGGGCTCAGGTGTTTGAGGAAATCCTGGCCGTAGCGGGCGTAGCTCAGGGAATGCGTGACCGAGGTGATGGGAAAAATTTGCCCGGACCGGGCGTTGCGCAGCGCTGCCAGAAAGCCCGGCATCACGATGCAGTCCGAAAGGTGGAATACGTGATGATCGCACCCGGCCAGGGCTTCGGGAAGGCTCCTTCGGGTGGCGACCTCCACCCTGTCCCGCTCGACGAGTAAGGGGTGCCGCCGGGAAAGTTCCGTTTTCAGGGCCTCGCAGGCAGCTTTCGAGGGCAGGTAGAAGCGGTAGGCGTCATAGGGGTCCAGGCACAGCAGCCCGTCGAGAAAGCCCGCGTTGGCCTGCGTCCTGCCCATGACCGGCCCCTGCTCGAAGAACGGGTCCAGGCTGGCCCATATGCGCTTAGTTCCCATGCCGCCAATGAAGCACAAGGCGTGCCGACATGCCAAGCTTCATCCGGAAACCGTGAACTTTTCAGCGTTGGCCCGCATGTTGCAAGAAGTCCGGCGAAATGGAGCCACGCACCAACCGGAGGATCGACATGCGACGCGGCAACCGTACCGAGCTCATCTGGGGCCTCGGCCTGAGCGAAGAATTCATGCAGGAACTGGAGCAGGCGCTCGGCCCCGGTTACCAGATGCGCAACTGGCCCGTGAACGCGTTGCCCTCCAAGCGCGACATGGACAAGACCAGCCCCCTGACGGTCTGGATTCCGCTGTCCGTGTGGAACGCCCTGCCGCCCTCCTCCCGCAGGCACCTGCGCGACTGGGAGCTCACCCAGCGCGTGCTGATCCTCGACGGCCCCCATGAAGGCCCGGACGTGGAGGAGATCCTGGAGCTTGGCTTCCTCACCGCGCTCACGCCGCCCGTATCGACCAACAAGATCCGCGACGCGGTGTTCAGGGCCAAGGAAGTGCGCGGCCTCTACGACGACATCTTCAGCATGACCCGCGAGATCATGCTCGAACGCGAGCTTCTGGCCCGCAAGACGGACCAGATCATCTTCCTGAACACGGTGCTCACCAGGGCCTCCCAGTCGCTCGAACCCAGCGTCATCCTGGCCAACGCCCGGGAGGACTTGAGCCTGCTCTTCCCCGTGCACGGCCTGCAGGGCGCGTTCTGGCAGCCCGGCGATGACGGCAGGCTGGTGGGCGAGCTGTTCCTGGCCCCCTGTCACGACCAGCAGAGCAAACAGACCTGGATCGACTATCTGCTGGCAAGCTCCGCCAAACTGGCCGGAGGCCCGGTTGACGGCTTCACGGTGGAGAACCTGAACCAGGCCCTGCCGGAAGACTGCCTCACCCTGCCCTCGCCGCAGACCACGGTGCTTCTGCCCCTGAAGGTGGCGGGGAGCGCCTTCGGCTGCCTGGCCATCAGCAAGGACAAGGACCTGCGCCTCGGCAAGGACCACGTCACCTCGCTCTCAGCCGCCGCCAACCATCTGGCCCTGGCCCTGCGCAACGCCATGCTGTTTCGCGAGGTCAAGACCAAGGCGGACCACGACGGGCTTACCCTCATCCACAATCGTCAATCATTTGACGACAAAATCGCCGACGAGCTCAAGCGCCACCAGCGCTACCGCCAGAGCCTGAGCCTGCTGCTGTTCGACCTGGACCACTTCAAGGCCATCAACGACACCCTGGGCCACCAGGCGGGCGACATGGTGCTCAAGGACATCGGGGCCATCCTGGAGGAATCCTGCCGGGAGACGGACTTCGCGGCCCGCTACGGCGGCGAGGAGTTCGTGGTCATCATGCCGCAGACCAACGAGGACCAGGCCTGGGTGCTTGCCGAGCGCCTGCGCCGCAAGATCGAGCACAAGAGCTTCCAGTATGCGGACAAGCAGTTCCAGGTGACCTGCTCCATCGGCGTGGCCACGCTCACGCCGGGCGCGCTCTCCCGCAAGGACGAGCTCATCCGCCGGGCGGACGAGGCGCTCTACCTGGCCAAATCCAACGGCCGCAACATGGTCTGCGTCTCCAACCTGCAGGACCAGAAAAAGGTGGTCGGGCTGGTTCGCCAAGGTTGACTTTCGCACAGGCTGGGCATAGTTGAATCTGCTCTTCGGGCAGTTAGCTCAGATGGATAGAGCGTTGGCCTCCGGAGCCAAAGGCCACAGGTTCGAATCCTGTACTGCCCACCAAGAATTCAAGGGGTTTAGGTGACACACCTAGACCCCTTCTTCTTTGAAAAGCAAGCTATAAGCAAGCAGCTTGCCTAGTAGCAATGCCTTGGATATGACCCCGAGCATGGGAACCACGCAGAGAGAGAAGGCCGGGGACCGCTACAGGGGCGTCTACTTTCGAGAGCTTGCCACCCTTCATGGCAAGAAACCGGATCGCGCCTGGGAGATCATCTACTTCGTGAACGGCAAAACCGTCACGGAGAAGGTGGGGCGCTCTAGCACCGGAATGACTGCCCGGAAGGCCTTCGAAATCCTGACCCAGCGAAAAGCAAGCATTGCTAATGGGGAAGTGCCGTCGCTCAAGGCTGGCTCTCCCACCCTGGATGATTG
>JBKICO010000083.1:0-4493 GCA_046567065.1 Acidobacteriota bacterium | reverse complement strand
CCGCGAAGGCTACTACTTCGAGATGGAAGCCGTGGAGATCTGCCGCCGCCACGGCATCGCCATGCTCGGCCCCAGCAGCCTGGGCCTCTACAACGCCGCCCTGAACTGCAACGCCCTGGGCGTGCCCGCCGCGCCCGAGCCCGGCAACATCGGGTTCTTCACCCAGTCCGGGTCGCTTGGCATGGCCATATTGGACGCCACCGCGGGCAAGGGGGTGGGTTTCTCCCATTTCATCAGCCTTGGCAACAAGGCCGTGGTCAACGAGACGGACATCATCCGCTTTCTCAAGGACGACCCGGCCACCAAGGTGATCCTGGGCTACGTGGAGAACATCGAGGACGGCCAGGCCTTCCTGCGCGCGGCCCAGGAGGCCACGCTGGAGAAGCCCGTCATCATGATCAAGTCCGGCGCGACGCCCGAGGGCGCGCGCGCCGCCTCCAGCCACATCGGGGCCATGGCCGGCTCCGAGGACGCCTGCCAGGCCGTGTTCAGCCAGTCCGGCATCATCCGGGTGGGCGGCCTGCGGGAGATGTTCAACCTGGCGGTGGCCTTCTCCAGCCAGCCCCAGCCTGACGGCCCCAACATCTGCGTGGTCACCAACTCGGGCGGCGCGGGCATTCTGGCGGCCGACGCCCTGGTGCGCTCCTCCCTGGTGATGGCCCCGCTGCGCGGCCAGACCGTGGACGAGCTCAAGCGCTTCCTGGCCAGCCATGCCTCGTTCTACAACCCCGTGGACATCCTGGGCTCCGCCGACGCCGAGACCTTCGCCAAGGCCCTGGCCGCCACCGCGCAGGACCCGCTGGTGCACATGCTCCTGCCCGTGGTCACCCCGAGCTGCCACGCCGACCTGGAGCAGGTGGCCTGGGCCATCGCCCGGCAGGCCAGCGAGTGCACCAAGCCCGTGGCGGCCTGCTTCCTGGGCGACGCGGCCACGGGCCCGGCCCGCGAGGTACTGCGCCGCGCGGGCGTGCCCTTCTACGACTCCCCCGAGGACGCGGTGCGCGCTCTGGACGCCCTGTTCCGGCACGCCGAATGGATGAAGCGGCCCCTGCCCGTGGAAATCTGCTACATGTCCAACACCTTCCAGGCCAAGGACGTGCTCTCCAAGGCCAAGGCCAGGGGCTTCTCCGAGCTGGTGGAGTTCCAGGCCATGGACGTGCTCAAGGCCTACGGCCTGCCCGTGCCGAAAACGGTGCTGGCGCGCACCTCCGACGAGGCGGCCCAGGCCGCCAAGACCATCGGCTACCCCGTGGCCCTCAAGATCGCCTCGCCGCAGATCGCCCACAAGTCCGACATGGGCGGCGTGGTGCTGAACATCAAGGGCGAGGCGGACGTGCGCCGCGCCTTCATGGACGTGACCAACCGGGCCAGCCGCATCAAGGAGGCCTACGTCATGGGCTGCGTGGTGCAGCAGATGGCGCCGCCCGGCTCCCGCGAGGTGTTCGCGGGCTTCAAGCGCGACCCGCAGTTCGGCCCCCTGGTGATGTTCGGCCTGGGCGGGCTCTACGTGGAGGTCCTCAAGGACGTCTCCAGCAGGCTGGCCCCGCTGTCGCTTCTGGATGTGGGCGAGATGGTGCGCGAGATACGCACCTACCCCCTGTTGCGCGGCGTGAGGGGCGAGCCGCCCGTTGATTTCCGGGCCATCGAGGATGTTTTGTTGACCCTTTCGCAGATAGCGGTAGATTTCCCGGAGATCGTGGAGTGCGACTTCAACCCGATCATGGCCCATCCGGGCGGGGCGTTGGTGGTGGACGCCCACTTCATCCTGGGCAGGCGATCGAACGGCGACTGAAATCGCCCGGGACCAGCCCGGGCCATGGCCGCTTCCGGGCGGCCCAAACCAGCGGATTCAAGAAATGGCCCTCCCGCCGGAGGCCGGTGAGCGTGCGGCTCGCGGCGGGATCACAGTGACGCAAGGTCGGGGAGGCAGCATGGCTGGCATCTACGTGGGTTCCACTTCCGGTTATTCCGGCAAGAACATGGTCATCATGGGCCTTGGGCTCAAGTTCCAGAAGGAAGGCTTCAACGTCGGCTACTACAAGCCCGTGGGCGCCATGCCCAAGGAAGTGGCTGGGAAGCTGGGCGACGACGACGCCAACTTCGTCCAGGGCGTGCTGGGCCTCGAGGAGGACCCCTCCGAGGTCACCCCCGTGGTGGTCACGCAGGATTTCAAGGTCAAGGCCTTCTCCGGCCAGTGCCCCGACCTGATGGAGGTCATCGTCAAAGGCTACGAGAAGCTCTCCGCCGGCAAGGACGTGACCCTGGTGGCCGGCTCCGGCTCCATGTACTCGGGCACCTACTGCAATGTGGACGGCGTGAGCGTGGTCAAGCGGCTGAACATCCCGGCCATCGTCATCGACCGCTTCCAGAAAGAGCTCAACTACGACTACCTGGTGGTTCTGAAAGAGACGCTGGGCGACAACCTCCTGGGCGTCATCTTAAACGACATCACCCCCAATTTCCTGGACGAGGTGGAGTCGCTCATCGTGCCCTTCCTGAACCGCAAGGGCGTGCGTGTGCTCGGCATCATCCCCAAGGACCCGCTCATGGGCGCCATCAAGGTGGCCGACCTGGCCGAGCGCCTGGGCGGCAAGGTGATCTCCGCCCAGCACAAGGCGGAGCGCATCGTGGAGAGCTTCCTCATCGGCACCATGCAGGTGGAGAACTTCCTGACCCACTTCCGCAAGAACAAGAACGCCGCCGTCATCGTGGGCGGCGACCGCTCCGACGTGCAGCTGGTGGCCCTGGAGGGCGACAGCCCCTGCCTGGTGCTCACCGGCAACCTCTACCCCAACGACATCATCCTCACCCGCTCCGAGGTGCTGGAAATTCCCATCATCGTTGTGCGCGACGACACCTTCTCCGTAGCCAAGAAGATGGAGACCATCCTGCAGCGCCACAAACTGCGCGACATCATCAAGATCAAGCAGGGCGCCCAGCTGGTCAGCTCCAACATCGACTTCGAGTACATCAAGAAGGGCATCGGCCTGAAATGACGCAATAAGTTCGGTGAGGTTATTTCTCATTTGGAAATCAAAGCGGCCACTTTTGGTGGCCGCTTTTTGTTTGCCGTATGAACTGGCAATGTGTAATATTCGACATGCATATTGACAACAGCTGCTGATTAATTCGGGGGGGCGAGTATGTCTGAAGCTGGACAAAAATGGGTGATGTGTAGCTCGTGTGGAGGAAACTCAAAAAAACATACCGTTCTGCATGAAGAGAGGAAAAAAATTTATGACGAGGATTTTGTCGTCGGCGAACACGTGCATTGCCTGATTGAATGCTGCGGATGTGAGTCTGTTAAGTATCTTGGTTATAAATATGATAGGGTTAGCGGGGAAGAGTACGGTTCTGTTGTTTTTCCTGATGGTGACGGGAGTTGGAAGCGGTGGGTTTCATCTCTTGATAATTTAGACGATGATGAAAAGGGCTGTATCCCAAAAAATGTCACTAAAATGCACAGGGAAACAGTCTTGGCATTGAATTCAGGGATTAGAACTCTTGCGGCTGGTGGTCTTAGGGCAACAGTTGAAGCAATATGTTTAGATAAGAAAGTTGCGGCTGGTAATTTGCAAGAAAAGATTGATGCCTTGCACAAGGGTGTGTATCTAACTGAATCGCAAGCAGATTTGCTACATGAAGAGAGGTATCTTGGGAATTCTGCTTTACATGAGTTAGAGACACCGTCGTATGGCGATCTTGAAGATGCTCTTGGAATTGTAGAGGGTATGGTAAACGCAATCTATGTGCTTCCCCTGAAAGCTCAACGCCTTAGGGAGCGGAGAGAAACAAAAAAGAAATGAAGTGTGAGATAGTCCGCTCCTGTTAATTCGTCATATACAGGCTGGTTTCCCCTGATTGTCATAATAACCCCGGCGCGCATGCGCCGGGGCTTTTTTTATCGCCATGAGCGACGCATCCTGCTATGGTGCAAAGCAAAGTCCCATTCCGGCCCGGCCGGGCCCTGGGGCGAAACCCCTTTCGGAGGCGCGACCATGCCCGACCTGATCTCCTGGGGAACATCAGAGCTCGCCAAGCTCAAGGACGACATGGACAGGCGCTTCTGCGCCCTCTTCGAGGATTTCGGCCTGCCCAGGGCCGTCTGCCCCGAGGGCGGCATCCGCCTGGAGGCATCCGGCGACGACTGGCTCGTCACCTGCCCTCTCTCCGGCTTCGAGCCGGAGGAGGTGGCCGTGAGCGTCTCCGGCAGGGTGCTCTCCATCTCGGCCGCCAGGGAGCAGGACGGTGGCCGAGGCAGCCTGCGCATGGCGCGCGAGTTGACCCTGCCTTTCGCCATCGAGGCGGCCGAGGCGGGCTTCTCCGGCGGCACGCTCACCGTGCGCCTGCGCCGCCAGGGGCTCCCGCCCGTCCGCAGCATCCCCGTACGCAAGAGCTAGGCCCAGCAACACACGCGAGCCGCCGGGGCCACGGCGGGCGGCGTCGCCAACTCCACCGGAGCGCAGTATGACCGCAACCACTCCATCATTTGA
>JBKICO010000082.1:0-3052 GCA_046567065.1 Acidobacteriota bacterium | reverse complement strand
CGAGAGCGAGCTCATCGCGGGTGCCTTCACCGAATACCCGGGCATGGGCTTCGGCGTGTTCTTCATGGGCGAGTACGCCAACATAGTGGTGGGCACGAGCATGGCCACCATCCTGTTCCTGGGCGGCTGGAACTGCCCCTTCGGGCTCTGGCCCGGGCTGCACTGGTTCCTGATCAAGATGTACGCGCTGATCTTCATCGTGATCTGGATCAGGTGGACCTTCCCGCGGACCACGTTCTATTCGCTGCTGAACCTCTCCTGGAAGGTGCTCATCCCCGTGGCCTTCGCCAACCTGATCCTCACCAGCGCGCTGCTCAAGGTGCTCTAGCATGAAAGCCTACATCAGAGACATCGTAAACGGCACGTGGAGCCTGCTGGTGGGCATGGCCATCACCATCAGGTACTTCTTCGGACCCGTGGTCACGCTGCAGTACCCGCACCAGACCGTGCCCATGAAGCCGCGCTTCCGGGGCCACATCGACCTGGTGCTCGACGAGCGCAAGGGCACCAACAAGTGCATCGTCTGCAACGCCTGCATGAAGACCTGCCCCTCGAACTGCATCACCCTGGAGGGCGAAAAGCGCGAAGGGGTGAAGCAGAAGGTGCTCACCTATTACCAGCTCGATTTCACCAAGTGCAGCCTCTGCGGCCTGTGCGTGGAGGTCTGCCCCACGGCGGCCCTGGACTTCTCAAAGGACTACAACCTGGTGGGGTCGCAGGAATCCGAATTCGTCTTCGACCTGCTCAAGCGGCTGGAGGAGCGCAAGCAATGACCACGCAGACCTTCCCCGCAGAGGCCCTGACGGGCCTTCTGCTGCTGCCCCAGGGGCTCACGGCGTCGCAGGCCCTGGCGGGGCTGCTCTTCCTGGGCTTCGTGGCCATCACCCTGGCCGGGGCCGTGGTGGCAACCGGGGCGCGCAGGCTTGTGCGCAGCGTCGCCGGGCTGGCCTTGTGCTTCCTGGGCGTGGCCGGGCTCTACTACTACCTCGCAAGCCCCTTCGTGGCCCTGATGCAGATACTCATCTACATCGGCGCGGTGTGCGTCACCATCATCTTCGCGGTGATGCTGGCCGAGACCGCCGGCCAGGAGCGCGAAGTCAAACGCAAGCCCGTGATGACCTTCCTGGGCGTGGCGGGCAGCGCCGCCGTGACCGCCGCCCTGGCCTGGGTGGCCCTGGGCACGAAATGGGCCGGAGCGCCCGCCGCACTGGAGGCCGGGTCGCTTGAAAAGGTGGGCCATTCACTGCTGACCACCTACAGCATGAGCTTCGAGCTCATCTCCGTGGTGCTGCTGGTGGCCATCGTGGGCTCGCTGGTGCTGGCGCGGGCAGGGAGGGACAAGTAGATGATCCAGATTCTGAACCTGGGCGGCAGCCTGGAGACCTACCTTGTGCTGGGGGCGCTGCTCTTCGGCTTCGGCCTGTTCGGCATGGCCCTGCGCAAGACCTTCATCGGGATGCTCATCGCTTCGGAGCTGATCCTCTCCGGGGCCTCGGTGAACTTCATGGCCTTCAACCACTTCCTCGCGCCGGACCCCACGGTGGGTCAGATCATCACCCTGTTCATCATGGCCATCGCCGCGGCCGAGGCCGCCATCGCGCTGAGCATCATCATCGCCATCTACCGCAACTACCGCTCCATCGACGCCGACACCCCGGCGGAGCTGAAGGGTTAGCGGACAGGAGAGCCCGCCATGGACAGCGTCGAATCCATCAAGCCTTTGGCAGCCAGCCTGGCGGCCCTCGTGGGGGCCCTGCTGGTGATGCTCTCGGGCCGCAACCCCAACATCAGGGAGTCGTGGTCCAGCGTGGCCTCCCTGGTGATGTTCGCCATCATCATGTCCATCGTGCCGGACGTGGCCCCCGCGCCCCTGGGCAAGGGCCTGACCCTGCACTACACCCTGTTCAGCATCCTGCCGGGGCTCTCGGTGACCTTCCGGGCGGACGCCTTCTCCATGGTCTTCGCCATGGTGGCCTCCTTCCTGTGGATCATCGCGGTGTTCTACTCCGCGGGCTACATGAGGGGCCTGCACGAGCACGCCCAGACCCGCTTCAACACCTGCTTCGCCCTGGCGCTGTTCGGGGCCGTGGGCGTGGCCTTCTCCGACAACCTGTTCACACTCTATCTCTACTACGAGATCGTGAGCGTCTGCACCTACCCCCTGGTCGCACACCACCAGGACGAGGAGGGCTACGAAGGGGCCAAGAAGTACATCGTCTACCTGACCACCACGGCCAAGGGCCTGATCCTGCCGGCCATGATCGTCATCTACGTGCTCACCGGCACGCTGGACTTCGCCCACAACATCCACACCGGCATCTTCCCCTCGGGCGTCAATGACACGCTGGTGACCATCCTCTACTGGTGCTGCATCCTGGGCTTCGCCAAGAACGGCATCATGCCGTTCCACAACTGGCTGCCGGGCGCCATGGTCGCGCCCACGCCGGTCTCCGCGCTGCTGCACGCGGTGGCGGTGGTCAAGGTGGGCGTGTTCTGCACCACGCGCGTGATGCTCTACGTCTTCGGCACGGACCTCATGGGCGCGCTGAACCTGGGCGTGCCCACGGCGTACTTCGTCTCCTTCACCATCCTGGCGGCCTCCATCATCGCCCTCACCAAGGACAACCTGAAGGCCCGGCTGGCCTACTCCACGGTGAGCCAGCTCTCCTACATCGTGCTGGGCGTGGCCCTGCTCACGGTTGACGGCATCCAGGGCGGCATCGTGCACATCGCCAACCACGCCTTCTCCAAGATCACGCTCTTCTTCTGCGCTGGCGCCATCTACGTGGCCACGCACAAGAAATACATCTCCGAGATGGGGGGGCTCGGGCGCACCATGCCCTTCACCTTCGGGGCCTTCGCCATCGCCTCGCTCTCCATGATCGGCGCGCCGCCCGTGGCGGGCTTCGTGACCAAGTGGAAACTGCTGGTGGGGGCCATGGAGATGCCCGCGCACTCCATGGGCATCCTGCTGGTGCTGCTGGCCAGTACGCTCCTGAACGTGGCCTACTTCGCCCCGGTGACCTACAAGGCCTTCTTCGGCAAGCGGCCC
>JBKICO010000081.1:0-5035 GCA_046567065.1 Acidobacteriota bacterium | reverse complement strand
GGGGGCCTGTGGACTGTGCGGCCAGCCAGTCCGACAGGGCGTCGCGGTCCAGCAGTTGGGAGCGGCAGAACAACTCCCGGCAGGAGAGGAAGCCCCACAAGGCCATGTTGTCCGGCGGGTAGTCCAGGAAGGCCAGAAAGCTCACCGCGCCCTGTACCACGGGATGCTCGGCCAGGCGCAGGCTGTTCTCCGTGACCACGGGGACGCCCATGTCCACCAGCCACTGGGCGGCCAGGGCGGCCTGCCCGTTGGTGCGGGTGAGCACCGCCACCTCGGACCAGTCGCGCCGGGCGGGCAGCTCGTCCCGGAAGAGCTCCTCGAAGGCCAGGCGGGCCTGGGCGGTGTATTCGCCGGGGGTGTCGGCCTCCAGGCGCAGGATGCGCACGTACCCGCCGCCCGGCTCGCGGCCCGGCGGCAGCTCCTGGGCGCAGCCCTGGAAGGATTCGCACAGGGTGCGGGCGAACTCGCCCTCGGCGGCCTGCGAAGCACCGGAGAGCATGGCCCGGGCCACACGGGTGCAGACCTCGGGGGCCTCCAGCGCGCCGAACACGGTGTTGTTGAAGCCCACGATCTCCGCCGCGCTACGCCAGTTGTGGGCCAGCACCTCGCGCTGGGGCTTGGCCAGCCGGGTCAGCTCCGGGCTTGCGGCCGCGCGCTCGAAAAGCTCGGCCTCGCCGCCGCGCCAGGAATAGATGGCCTGCTTCACGTCGCCCACGTAGAAGAGCGACCCACCCTTGGAGAGGCACTCCACGGCCAGCTCCTTGAGCACGTTCCACTGGCTGACGCTGGTGTCCTGGAATTCGTCGATGAGCAGGTGGTTCAGGCGCGAGCCCATGCGGCAGTAGGCCTCTGGCACGCCGCCGCCCTCGTCCAGCAGGCGCGCCACCTGCCCCGGCAGTTGGGAGAGCAGGGCCAGGGCCTTGTCGCGCCGGTAGACCTCGAAGGCCTCCATGAGCAGGGCCCCGAACTCCAGGAAGGGCTGCCAGGCCAGGGCCTTGGAGAGCAGGGCGCCCTGGGTCTTGGCCGTGAGGTAGCTTGCGCGGAAGGCCTGGAAAAGATCCTCCATGCCGGGGGTGATATTGGCCTGGGTGTTGACCCTGACGCCCTGGTCCAGGCTGGATTTGGCCGCGTAGGCCGAATCGCTCAGCGCGGAAAGGGGCCTGCCGGACTCCAGCCCGGCCAGCAGCGTCTCGAAGGCCGCCATGGGCTTCACCCCGCCCGCCTGCATGGCCTGGCGCAGCCGCCCGGCGTTGGCCGACAGTTCGTCCTGCATGGCCTCCAGCCGGACGCCCAGTTCGGCGGGGTCGCAGACGGGGGCCTCGGGGTTGTCCAGCAGGTGGCCGAACACCTGGCGCAGCCGGGCCTCCACCTTGCCCGCCAGCCAGAATCCGTCCCGCCCTTCAAGGACGGTCAGGGCGTCGGCCATGCGCGCGGTGAGCTCCTCGAGCTCGGGATCCGGCCCAATGGAGCGGGCGTTCACGGCGTCGTGCAGGGCCTCGAAGACCATGTCCTCGTCGAGGCTGGTCTCGAAGTCGGGGGGCAGGCCAAGCTCCAGGGCGAAGAGGCGGGCAAGCTGGTTGAGCAGGCTGTCGATGGTGCGGATGTTGAGCGTCTGCAGGTGGCGCAGGGTGCGCTCCAGCCAGGAGCGGGCCACGATGCGGGCGTCGGAGGCCTTGAAATCCGGGTCGGGCTGCCCCAGGGCCAGGGTTTTGAGCGCGGCGAGCACGCGCTCCTTCATTTCGGCGGCGGCCTTGTTGGTGAAGGTGATGGCCAGGATGCTCTCCGGCCCGTAACCCTGCCCCGGCACAGGGCCGCAGGAGGGCGCGGAGCCGCCTGAAGCCATGAGCAGGCCCAAAAAACGCCTGGTGAGGCGGTATGTCTTGCCGGAACCGGCTGATGCGTGCAATTGTTCGATCATGTGTGCATTGGACCTTTGCGCCCGTGAGCTTGTAATCCGTTCGGGCCGGTTGGGCAATCGCCGGGAGGTGTTCCTTTTTGTAAACCAGGTATTACACTTTTGAGGTATGGTTGCCGGAAATGCTTGAAAACGTGTAGTGGCATGTATTTTGCTTAAATTGAGGCATTCGACGAAAGGAGGCGGACCATGAAAGATTCTCTCCATGCCCCGCGTTCCGCGAGGCCGGAATTGTCAACCCGCATCGCTGCGAGCCTCGGGCTTGCGGGCAGCACCCTCAATGAAGTCGACCTCGACGACCTCTCCGTTTCCGACACCGTGATGGAGACCCTTGAAGACATCAGCGCCAACATCATCAGCAAGAACCCGAAGGCCGAAGCGGGACTGAAGGCCTACTGGATCGAGAAGTCCGACGAACTTGTGCTCGCCGCCGCCTCCGAGGGCAACCTGCACCTGGTGCGCGTTCCGGGCAGCCATTGGGCCGTGAAGCCGCACACCTACCACTAGCCCCGGCAGACAATGAAAAAAAACCGCAGCCGGACGCGTCCGGCTGCGGTTTTCGCGTTTCCGGGGGCGGGTTACTTCTTCTGTGAACCGCCCAGGAAGCCTCCCACGGCGTCCAAGGCCCCCTTGCCCACGTTTCCGGGCACCTTGAGCACTTCCTTGGGCGCGTTGACCACTGAGTCCACCACGCCCTTGGCCATGGCCGCCTTGTCCAACGAGACGGAAGGGTCGTCCGCCTTGCCCGTGAGATGGATCGGGATGGCGGGCAGTTTCACGAAGCTGGCCATGAGGTGCATGTCCAGGGTCTGGCTGACGAGGTTCACCCAGCCCTGACCCGTGATCCTGTGCGGAGACATGGCCACCAGCAGGTCGGAGGTGTGGGCCACGCCCGCGCTGATGGCCGTGCTGGCGGAGACCTGCTCGAAGTTTGTGCGGGCCTGGGGCTTGCCCCGCCCTGTTCCGCTCTCGAGCGCCTCGGGCGTGACCTCCAGACCGAGCAGCGCGCCGTCGCGCACCGCGAAGGCGGCCTTGCCCCCGAGCGACGGCAGCGCCTTGGCCTTGTTCAGGCCCGTGGCGGTAACGGCCGCGCTGGCCGTGAGCCGTCCGGAGACGCGGGCGTTGCCCGTGGCGTCGCGCATGAGCGGCTCCAGTTGCACGCCGTCGATGGCGGCGTTGACGGCCAGGGGCGCGTTCGGCCCCTTGCGCAGGTCCGCCCGGAGCGTGGCCTTGACCGTGCCCTGGTAGAGCGCGGCCTGCACCGGGTCGGCCGTGAGCACGCCTTCCCTGAGGGCCGCCTTGGCGGATATGGGTCCCATGCGCAGCTTGGCGGCCACGAGGGAGCCCATCTCCACATCCGCCTCCACGTCCATGGGCAGGGCCGGAAGAGTGGGGGCTGCGGATTCCCGCGCGCCCTTGGCGGGCTCCTTCCCGGCCTGGGGTGTGTACTGGTCCAGGTTCAGGGCGTCGGCCTTCAGGGCCAGCGCCAGTCTGGGGCGGTTCTGCCCGGCGGCGGGCGTGTAGTCCGCCGCGAGGCTCAGCTTCGTGGAGTCGAACTCCAGCCCCTTGGAGATCAGGGACACCGCGCGGTCCTTGGCCTTGATCGAGAAATCGCCCTGCAACGCGTTGAACGCCCCCTGCCCGGCGGTTGGAGGCAGCGTGACCCCGAGCGCGGCCAGCACAACGCGCGGGTTGGTCCTGGGCAGGGACAATTCGGCCTCCGCCGACGGGGAGGAGGTCAAGCCCGATACGCGCGCCCAGCCCTTGAGCGTCATCCCCTCGGAAGTGGCCGTAAGGTCCTTGACCTCCAGGGTGTCGGACGTCTGGTCCATCAGGAAGTTCAGGGCCAGGCCGAGCGGGGACTTCCCGAATCCTTTCAGCGAGGTGTTCAGGCCATCGCCTCGCAGGGTGCCCGCGTTGCCGTCGAAGGCCAGGGAGCCGCCGCTGACCGATTCGAGCGCGTCCACGGGCAGGGCGGAGCCCTTGGCGGAGGCCTTGAGCGCGATATTGTCGAAGGAGTAGCGCACGGCCTCGGGCATGGCCGTGGCCTTGCCGTCGAGTTGGATGTGCCCGGCCACTTCCGGCGAGGCGACGGCGTAGTCCAGGCTCAGGGCCACGTCGAAGGGCTTGCCGCGCTTCACGGCCCCGGAGCGCAGGGAGAGCCCGGAAACGCTCGCCTTGAAGCCGCTTCGCTGGTCCTGATAGTCCACGCGCACGCCGGAGACGTCGAGGCCCGCGATTTCATAATCGATGCGGAAGGTCGTGTCGTCCTCGGTGGTCACGACCACGTTGCGGCCCTCCACCTTGACATCCTTGATCTTGAGCTTTGGCAGGTTGAGGTTGCCGGAGGCGTCGCGCACCAGGTTCAGTTCCAGGCCATCGAAGGTCAGCTTTCCGGTATCCACCCGGCCGGTCATCAGGGGAAACAGGCGCAGGCTCACGTCGACGCGGTCGAACCGGGCCAAGGGCGGGGCTTCGGCTCCGGCGGGGGAGGCCACCATCACGGAGCGCAGTTCGATGCCGGCCCAGGGAAACCAGCGCAGGCTCACCGGCCCGTGAAAGGAGACGTCCAGCCCGGTGGTATCCTTGATCATCAGTGCGACACGCCCGGTGATGGCGTTCTTGTCCAGGCTGAGCATCGCCCCCACCAACAGCGTCGCCGCCAACACGGCGCAACCCAGGACCTTGATGAGGATGTTCGTGGTGCGCGTCATCGCATGCTCCTTGGAAAGAGTCTGATTGTCCTATAAGCTCAGGCCGTGGACATGACAAAGGAAAAAGCATTCTTCGTGGACAGCGGGTCCGGCGGCGAAAGGCTGGACACCGTGCTCGCCGCGCAGCTTGGGCTGGGCCTGCGCGCGGCGAAGCGCCTCGCGGGCGAGGGCCGCGCCCTGGTGGACGGCGTGCCCAGGCCCCCCGCCTACAAGCTTCGCCCCGGCCAGGCCGTCACCCTGCTCGAAGCCCCCGCCCCGCAGGAGCCGCCCGCCATCCGCGTGCTGGCCCAGGGCGGCGGCTTCGCGGCCCTGCAAAAGCCTGCAGGGCTGCACACGGCCGCGCTGGAGGGCGGCGGGGGCGACAGCTTGGAGGCAGCTTTGGTGGCGCTGTTCCCCGGCGGCGGGA
>JBKICO010000080.1:0-4866 GCA_046567065.1 Acidobacteriota bacterium | reverse complement strand
GGCCCGGCGCGTGGCCTCCATCGGGCTCACGGAGGTGGTCTCCCACCGCAGGCTGGTGGTGCCCCAGTTGGGCGCGCCCGGCGTGGCCGCGCACGAGGTCAAGCGGCTGTGCGGTTTCCGGGTGGTGTTCGGCCCGGTGCGCGCGGCCGACATCCCCGCTTTCCTGGAGGCCGGGATGAAGGCCACCCCGGAGATGCGCCGCGTGGAGTTCCCGGCCCTGGACCGCGTGGCAGTGGGGCTGGTGGAATTTTCCAACGAGCGGCGCACCATGCTCTGGGTCGCCCTGGCGCTCTTCGCGCTGGCGGGGCTGGGGCAGGGGGTGTTCTCGCTTTCGCGGGCCTGGCTCGGGCTCTGGACGGGCTTCGCGGCCTACCTGCTGGGCTTCGTGGGGGGCAACGTGCTCTGCCCCCTGGCCCTGCCCTGGCTGCCGGGGCGCTCCTTCGCGCTCAAGGGGGCCGTGGCCGGGCTGGCGGCGGGCGCTGGCGCGCTGGCCTTCGCCCCAAACGCGCTTACGGGCCTGGGGCTCTGGCTGGGGTCAGTAGTGGCGGCCTCCTGGTACGGCATGAATTTCACCGGATCGAGCACCTACACCTCGCCCACGGGCGTGGAGAAGGAGATGCGCGCCGCCATACCCGTGCAAGGCGCGGCCCTGGCCGTGGCGCTGATCATGTGGCGGCTGGGCGTGGGAGGAGTCTGATGGACAGGCGTTTCAAATACATCCCCGGGGTGGTGACCCTGCGCATGGATCCGCACCGCTGCGGCGGCTGCGGCGTGTGTGCCCAGGTCTGCCCGCACGGGGTTTTCGTGGTGGAGGCCGGAACCGCGCGCATCGCGGACCGGGACGCCTGCATGGAGTGCGGGGCCTGCGCGCTCAACTGCTCCTCCGGGGCCATCGAGGTGGAGCAGGGCGTTGGCTGCGCCCGGGCCATCATCCACGGCTGGATCACCGGGGGGCCGCCCTCCTGCGATTGCGGCGGCGACGGCGGCTCCACCTGCTGTTGAGCCGCCGGGGTTTTGCTTTGCCCGCCGGGTCGAAGGCGGCTAGAGAGGGGCCATGATGCACGCCATGCTCGCGGCCCTGTTGGCCGCGCTCCTGCCGGTATTCGGGGGCGGCCAGGCGCTGGCCCAGAAGGCGCAGGCCCAAAATCACGCCGTCCAGAAGAACCAGGCCGCGCCGTCCCCGGCGCAGGAATTCCCCATGCCTCGCCCGCTCTCCCAGGGGCTGCCCAGGTCCAAGGAGAGGCTGGCCGCACTGGCCGCCGCGCCGCGCACGCCGGAGGCGGCCTTCGCCATGGGCGTGTTCCAGGCCGCCGGACGGCAATGGGCCGAGGCCGCGCAGAGCCTCTCCCCCGTGGTGGAGCAGCAGTCGCCGCTCACGGCCTGGGCGCGCCTCTATCGCGGCTTCGCCCGCTACCGGCTGGGCGATTTCCGTGCCGCCCTGGCCGACTTCGACACCGTGGACCCCGCCGATCCCGCCCTGGGCCAGGAGGCCCTGCTGCTCCAGGCCTACTGCCTGGAGGCCTTGAACGACCCTCAGGCCGCCGGGCGTTACCGCCGCTTCCTGGATGGGGGCGACAATCCCCTGCGCGCGGTGGGCCTGTTGCGCCTGGGCGCGGTTGCGGCACAAGCCGGTGATAACCCCGCCGCAGAGGCCGCCCTGTCCGAGCTGCTGCGCACCCTGCCCTGGACCGCCTCGGCGGAGAAGGGGGAGCTGCTGGCCCGGGAGCTGTACGCCAAGGGGCTCACCGCCTTCGACCCCGACGACCCCACCGAGATGTACCACCGCGCCGACCTGCTGCTGAACAGGAGCATGGCGGCCAAGGCACGCCCGCTCATTACCGCGCTTCTGGCCTCGCCCGCGGTCCAGCCGGGCCGGGCGCTCTACCTGGAGGCCAAGTCCGCCTACATCCGGCGCGACACCACCGCCGCCGTGCAGCTCTACGAGGACGCCGCCCGCGCCGCCACGGACCCGCTGCTCTCCTTGTGGGCACAATACCACCAGGCCAGGGCCATGTGGCGTTTTTCAGGGCCGGACGACGCCGCGCGCATGGAGGAGCTGCTGCAGGACGTTTTGGCGCGCGGGGCCAAACTGCCTGGTTCCGGTGAACTGCTGGAGACATCCCGGCGCTTGCTCCTGCTGCTGCGCCTGGAGCGCGGCCGTTTCCCCGAGGCCCTGGAGGCCGCCCGGCAACTGGAGGCCCAGGCCCCGGCGGGTTCGCCCCAGGCCCGCACCCAGGCCAGGGAGCAGGCCGTCTGGCTCGGCGGGCTGATCCGCTTCGCCCTGGCCGACTATCAGGGCGCGGCGCGCGGGCTGGAGGCCTTCGCGGCCGAATATCCCGATTCTGAATTCGCCCCGGCGGCCGTCTACTGGCGGGCGCGTGCGGCCCAGGCCTCGGGCGGCGAGGATGCGGCCCGGCAGGGCCTGGCGCGGGTGCTGGAGCGCTGGCCCAACGGTTATTACGGCATGCTGGCCCGGGAGCGGCTGGCCGCCATGGGCGGTGCGGCTCGGCCTGGGGGAGAGCAGGGGAGCCAGACGGAGGAGGGCCAAGGCCTCCAGACGGCGCAGCAGGAGGCGGAGCGGGCCGAGCCCGGCCCAGGCCCCGCCGGTGAAAAGGCTCGGCCGCAAGCGGAGGCCGGCCTGTGCGCGCCCGCATCCGGGCTGGAGAGCCCGGGGCTGGCACGGGCAGACGCCCTGTTGGCCGCGCAACTGCCGGAGCTGGCCGAGCGCGAGCTTTCCGCGCTCAACGCCGCCAACCCGCAGGACGCCGCCCTGGCCCTGCGCTACGCCCGGCTGGCCTCGGAGCAGGGCAACCACTCCAATGCGGTGCGCGCGCTGGGCCGCGCCCTTGGCCCCTGTCTGGCCAGGGGCACCCCCGAGGAGCTGCGCCCCCTGCGCGGCATCTTCTACCCCAGCCGCTACGCCGAGATCGTGGACGCCCAACTGGCGGGCACCGGCGTGGACCCGGCGCTCATCCGGGGCCTGATCCGCCAGGAGAGCTTCTTCGAGCCCGAGGCCGTTTCCGGCGCGGGGGCCGTGGGGCTCATGCAGGTGCTGCCCTCCACCGCCGCCAGCCTGGCGGCCAAGAACGGCGAGCGCGCCCCCGGCGCGGAGAGCCTCAAGGACCCGGCGGTGAACATCCGCTTCGGCGTGCGCTACTTCCTGGAGCGCTACAACGAATACGGCGGCAACCTGCCGCTCACGCTCTGCAGCTACAACGCCGGACGGGTGAAGGTGGGGGTCTGGCGGGAGTTCCTGGGCGGGCTGGACCGGGAGCTGTTCACGGAGTTCATCCCCTACACCGAGACGCGCGACTACGTGAAGCGCATCCTGGGCAACCAGGCCATGTACCGCCTGCTCTACTGATCCACCGCTTAAAAGGCAGCCTTCCTCGGGTTGGCGAAAACATGGCCGCGCCGGGCCTCACTTGTCGCCCTCGAACACTTTGCCGCGCTTGATGAGCGAGCGCCCGTGCCGGTCGCGAATGGCGTCCACGGCCTTGTCCAGCCGTCTCAGCCGTTGCTTGCCCTCGTCGGGCATGAGGCTCAGCTGGGCAGGGCCGCCCCCGAAGTTGGAGACGCCCACCCCGATGAGCCGTATCCTCTTGCGCCGTTCGGTGTTGTCCAGCAGGTCGCAGGCGGTGCGGAAGATCTCCAGGTCTGTGTCGATGGGCTCGGCCAGGGTGCGGCTGCGGGTGATCTGCTTGAAATCCTCGAACTTGAGCTTGAGCGTCACGGTGCGGCCCTGCAGGCCGTGCTTGCGCAGGTCGCGTCCCACCCGCTCGGACTGTTTGAGCAGCCAGCGTTTCAGCTCCTCCTCGTCGCTTACGTCCTTGGCGAAGGTGTTCTCCGCGCTGGAGGACTTCATCTCCGAGTGGGGGGTCAGCTCGGCCGAGCCCAGGCCCTGGGCGCGCTGGTGCAGCACGCGCCCCCATTCGCCCAGGTGCTCCTCCCAGAACTGGCGGGAATAGCGCAGCACGTCGCCGCAGGTGCGCACCCCGAGATGGGCCAGCCGGGGCAGGGTCTTGCCGCCCACGCCGGGGATCTTGCCCACGGGGAGGTCCTGGAGGAAGGCGGCCACCTCGTCGGGCTCGATGATGGTCACGCCGCCGGGCTTGCGGAAGTCCGAGGCGATCTTGGCCAGGAATTTCACCGGAGCCACGCCCACCGAGCAGGAGAGGCCCGTGGCCTCGCGCACCCGGGCCTGCAGGGCCTCGGCCAGTTTGCGGGGCGGGCCGAACAGGGTGCGGGTGCCGGTGATGTCCACGTAGGCCTCGTCCACGGAGGCCTGCTCCACCAGGGGGGAGAACTCGCCCAGCACGGCCATGACCATGCGGGACACCTCCGCGTAGCGGCTCATGCGCCCGCCCACGAAGATGCCCTGGGGGCAGAGTTTGCGGGCCTGGGCCACGGGCATGGCCGAGCGCACCCCGTAGGCGCGCGCCTCGTAGGAGGCCGCCGAGACCACCCCCCGGTCGCCCTTGCCAACGATCACGGGCTTGCCGCGCAGGGACGGGTCGTCCAACTGCTCCACCGAGGCGAAGAAGGCGTCCATGTCCACATGGAGGATGCGCTTTTCGGAATCCATTTCCCTTGACATCCAGGGCCGATTGGTATGCCAGAAGACGAGGCGTCTTCCTTCCTCAACTTCCTTACCCCAAGGCAGGCACAAATGAAACTGCGCGTAGGATTCGCCGGTATGGGCATCATGGGCAAGCCCATGGCCTTGAACATAGCCAAGGCCGGGCATGACGTGGCTGTTTACAACCGCACCCGGCCCACGCCCGAGAGCGTGCCCGGTCTGGAGATCGTCGAAAGCGCCGAGCAGTTGGCCCGCACGCGCGACGTGCTGATCGTGATGGTCACCGG
>JBKICO010000079.1:2224-2708 GCA_046567065.1 Acidobacteriota bacterium | reverse complement strand
CGTCCAGCGGGATGTCCGCCTCGCCGGCCAAGGCGATGGCCTGGGCCACGAGGGCCGGGTGGTTCTTGAGCATGATCAGGCGGCCCACGTCGTGCAGGAGCCCGGCCACGAAGCAGCGCTCCTCATTGGGGTGCCCCGCGGTCACGGCCAGCAGACGGGCCAGCACCCCGCAGGAGAGGCAGTGCTTCCAGAAGGAGCGCATGTCCAGGACGTCGTGGGGGATGTCGGCGAAGTAGTTTATCATGGAGACGCCCAGGGCCAGGCTGGTCAGCCGGCTGGCGCCGACCACGGTCACGGCGCGGTCGATGGTCTCCACGGGTTCGGGGAAGCTGTAGAGCGCGGAGTTGACCAGCTTGAGGAGCTTCGCGGAGAGGGCCGTGTCCTTGCCGATGATGGAGGCCACGTATCCGTAGGAGACGTTGGGGTTCTTGAGCGCCTCCAGGGTCTGGATGACCACCTGGGGCAGGGTGGCCAGCTTGCCCGC
>JBKICO010000079.1:0-2214 GCA_046567065.1 Acidobacteriota bacterium | reverse complement strand
CTTGCGATGCTCGGGCGTTTGCGGTGGTCGGCGGTGCGGGCCGCCGCCAAGGGCGAGGGCTTGGGGGCGCTGAAGGAGCCCTGGGGCTTATGGCCGGACTGGATCATCTGGATCACGGCCACGCGGGCCAGTTCCGTGACCGCGGGATGGTCCACGCCGCTCAGGCGCAGGCGCTGCGCGGCCTCCCGGGTGTAGGCCTGGGCGCGTTCGGGGCCGAGCAGCTCCAGGCGCCTGCGGTCCAGCTCGGCCTGGCTCTGGCCCTGGACGGTTACCTCCGTGACCCCCCAGAACTTGAGCGTCTGGATGGATAGCTCGTCGAGGCCTATGCCTTCGGAGAACAAAAGGCGGCCCTGGCGGCTGCGCGCATCGGACGCGAGCACCATGCCGGGTTGCAAGTCCTCGATGTAAACCGTGCCCATAGTTCTCCTGCTTTCAGCCTTTTTGCGGTTCTCCGTTCATTTCCGATAGCTCACATGGGCCTGTCATGCAAGTTTACTTCCGCATATCCCGGAAGCTTCACCAGGGTTTGCAGCGGACTGGTTTTGGGTTATCCAGCCTCGCATGGCGGCGCCCACGACCTTCAACATACTGATGTACTCCCACGACACCTACGGGCTCGGGCACATCCGCAGGACCATGGCTATCGCCAGCCATCTGCGGCGCACGGGCGTCAACGTGCTCATTCTCACCGGCTCCCCCCTGGTGGGCCGGTTCGACTTCCCCGAAGGGGTGGACTTCGTGCGCATCCCCGGGATGATCAAGAAGACCAACGACGAATACCTGCCCCTTTCCGTGCGCATGAGCGCGGCCCAGGCCCTGAACATCCGGCGCAACATCATCGTGGCCACGGCCAAGGCCTTCCAGCCGCACCTCTTCATAGTGGACAAGGCCCCCCTGGGGCTCAAGAAGGAGGTGCTGCCCACGCTCAAGTGGCTCAAGCGCCGCCTGCCGCAGTGCCGCACCATCCTGGGCCTGCGCGACATCATGGACGACGCCGAATCCACCCGCAAGGACTGGCGCGACAAGGGCATTTACGACGTGCTGGACCGCTTCTACTCGGAGATATGGGTCTACGGAAACCGCGACTACTACGACCCCATCACGGAATACGAGATCCCCGAGGCCGTGGGCGCCAAGATGTTCTTCACGGGCTACATCCCCCGGGCCCTGCCCAAGCGGGGCAAGATGCTGGAGATGCGCCAGGAGGAGCACCTGCACCAGAAGGAGCGCCTGGTACTGGTGACCACGGGCGGCGGGGGCGACGGCTACCCCCTGATGGACGCCTACCTGACCATGCTCGAAAACATGGAGAACCCGCCCTTCCGCTCCATCCTGGTCTCCGGGCCGTTCATGCCCAAGCCCATGCGCGAGGAGGTGCACCGCCGGGCCAAGAAGCTCAAGGCGCACTTCTACCATTTCCACAGGCGCATGGAGGCGCTCATGGGCCTGGCCGACGTGGTGGTCTCCATGGGCGGATACAACACCACTTGCGAGATACTTTCCCTGCGCAAGCCCTCCCTGGTGGTCCCCCGGGAGGAGCCCCGGCTGGAGCAGCGTATCCGGGCCGAGGTGTTCAAGAGCCACGGCCTCATCGACTTCCTGCCCTGGGCCGAACTGACCCCGGCGAGCCTGGGCGAGAAGGTGGGCGCGCTCATCGCCGATCCCCAATCCTGCTGCAGGGGCATCGATGGCTTCACGTTCACCGGGCTGGAGGCCATCTCCTCCCGGCTGGCGGAGTTCAGGGGGCCGCATCCATGAAGCGCCCCGTTCTGGGGATGATCCTCAAGGGCTATCCGCGCATTTCCGAGACGTTCATATCCAACGAGATCGAGCTGCTGGAGGCCGAAGGGTTCGACATCCGCATCCTCTCCATGCGCCATCCCCGCGAAGACTTCACGCACGAGTCGGTCAAGCGCATCAAAGCCCCCAGGCACTACCTGCCAGAGACCATCGAGGGCAACGTGGGCAGGCTCCTGGCCGCCAACCTGGCGTGCGCCCTGCGCTCGCCCGTGCGCTACGCCAAGGGTCTGGCGGAGATGCTCAGGCGCATCGCGCTGACCCGCAAGGCCACCACGGCCAAGCACCTGCTCCAGGCCGGGTACCTGGCGGCGCGGGTGCTGCCGGGCTCCGGGGTCACGCACCTGCACGCGCACTTCGCGCACTCGCCCACGTCCGTGGCGGTGTTCACCTCGCTGCTCACCGGGCTGCCCTACA
>JBKICO010000078.1:0-4607 GCA_046567065.1 Acidobacteriota bacterium | reverse complement strand
TGCGCCCAGCCCCGGGGCGACATGCCCGAGCTCCGCGAGGAGCAGGAGGGCCACACCGTGTACCGGGCGGCCACGCCTCTGGTGGCGGCATCCACGCCTGTCTCCCCCCGATATGTTCGCCTGCTGGCGGAACTGGCGCCCGCCTACGACGTGCTGCACCTGCACTGCCCCAACCCCCTGGCCTCCCTGGCCCTGCGCCTGGTGAACCCGCGCGCGAAGGTGGTGGTGCACTGGCACAGCGACGTGATCCGCCAGGTGTATTTCAATAAGATTTACAGATCGGTGCTCGGTAACTGGTTGGCCCGCCGCGCCGACGCGGTGATCGGGGCCACCCGCGCCCACATCGAGGATTCGGAGTACGCCAGGGCCTTCGCGCCCAAGGCCCACGTGATTCCCTTCTGCATGGAGGCCGGGCCGTTCGCCCCCGAACTGGTGGACCAGGCCGCCCTGGCCCGGCTGCGGGAACGCTTCCCGGGGAGGAAGGCCGTTTTTACTTTGGGGCGGCTCATCTCCTACAAGGGGTTCGAGCATCTGGTGGACGCGGCCGCGCTGCTGCCGCCGGAGTGGGTGGCGCTCATCGGCGGCACAGGGCCGCTCAAGGCAGAGCTGGAAGCCCGCATCCGGGCCAAGGGGCTGGAGGGCCGGGCCGTGCTGCTGGGCCGGGTGGAGCAGGAGGAGCTGTCGGCGCACTTCGCCTTCAGCCGGGTGTTCTGCCTGCCTTCGGTGACCAGGGCCGAGATGTTCGGCATGGTCCAGCTTGAGGCCATGGCCTGCGGCAGGCCCGTGGTCTCCACGCGGATCAAGGGTTCGGGCGTGCCCCTGGTCAACGAGCACGGGGTCACGGGGCTCACCGTGCCGCCCGGGGACGCCGAGGCGCTGGCGCGGGCCATCATGGAGATCGACGCGGACGAGAAGCGTTGGCAGGCCATGGGCGCGGCCGGGCTGGAGGCCGTGCGTACGAAGTTCGCGCCGGAGGCGATGTTCGAGGCGGTGCTGGGAGTTTATCGGGAAATTTGCGGGGAGTGAGGGGAGGTTGCCGGGGGAGGCCTCCGGCGGCCAAAGGGCTGCGCCCTTTGGAATCCCTTTACGGGTGGGCCGTTCGGTCAGGGGCCGTCCAGGGCGAGTGACAGGCGCGCCATCACGCTGAAAGAAGAGGCAAGAAGTCCATCCGCGCCATTTCCTCCGGCGCACCAGGGATCCGAGCCCCTGGCCTACTGCAACAGCTTCAGCCCATGCTCCTTGAGCAACGCGTACAACCTCGACCGCGACAGCCCTGAAATATTCACCGCCTCCGCGGGGCTTCCACCCGCCCGCATCAGCAACTGTTCAAGATAGAGTCTGTCCATGGCCTGGCGGTACACCTTGATGCTGGGCAGCGCGCTGGCCGGGCCGAGGTCGAACGGCGGCCCATCCCCATGTGCGCCGTGTCCGTCCCCTCCGGCGTCCCTCTCCCGCACCTGGCCCCTGGCCACCTGCACCCTGATGTGCACCGGCAGGTGCACGGGGTGCAGCTCCGGCTCCTCCAGGGCCAGGGCCACCATGCCCTCCATCACGTTTTGCAGCTCGCGGATGTTGCCGGGCCAACTGTAGGCGGCCAGGGCCGCGCTGACCGCCACGCTGAGCCTTTTCGCGGGCACGCCGTGTCGCGAGCAGGAGATGCCAAGGAAATGCTTGGCGAAGGCGGCCACGTCCTCGGGGTGTTCCCTCAGGGGCGGCAGGTTGATGGCGATGCCCCGCAGGCGGAAGAGCAGGTCTTCCCGGAAGTTGCCCTCCCCGGCCATGCGGTCCAGGTCGCGGTGGGTGGCGGCCACCAGCCGGAAATCGCAGGGCCGCTCGCTACGTCCGCCCACGGGCCGGACCTTGCGCTCCTGCAGGGTGCGCAGGAAGGTCTTCTGCACCACGGCGGGCAGCTCGCCCACTTCGTCCAGGAACAGCGTGCCCCCGTGGGCCTGGAGGATCAGGCCTTCGCGCGGCTGGTCCGCCCCGGTGTAGGCCCCGCGCTCGTTGCCGAAGAGCAGGCTCTCCGCGATGGTGGCGGGCAGGGCGGCGCAGTTCACGGCCACGAAGGGCCCCTGGCTGCGCCTGGAGTTGGAGTGGATGGCCCGGGCGAACAGCTCCTTTCCGGTGCCGGTCTCGCCGGTGAGCAGCACGTTGGCGTCGCTGCGGGCGGCCAGGGCGGCCTTGTCCAGGCAGGCGGTGCGGTCCGGGTGGCCGCCGGAGATGCCGGCCCAGACGAAGCCCTTCATGGGCGGGCCGGGGCGGGCGTCGCGGTAGGCCAGGGCGGAGAGCAGGGGGCCGGTCATGGAGCGCAGGGTGGGGGGCTTCTCGATGTAGTCCCACGCGCCCTTGCGCATGGCGGCTTCCGCGCCGTCCGGATCGCCCCAGCCGGTGATGACGATCACCTCCGGCCTGCTGGGGGAGCCGTGCAGCTCGCCGATGGCCTCCAGCCCGTTGCCGTCGGGCAGGCGCACGTCGAGCATGATCACATCGAAGTCGCCATCCCGGGCCATGGCCAGGCCCTGGGCCAGGCTGGCAGCCATGGAGGGCTCGTGCCCCAGGCGCTCCACCACGCGGGTCAGGGCCTCGCGGATGGGTTCGTCGTCGTCGATGATGAGTATCTTGCCCACGGGTGCGCCTAGAAAGCCTGGTTCATGGTGCGCAGGATGGCGCGCAGGGATTGGGCCTGCTCTTCGCTCAGGGAGGCGCTGAGCTCCTGCGTGAGGCGCAGGTGCATGGCGTGGTGGGCCTCGAAGATGGCCTGCCCCTTGGGGGTCAGGGCCACCAGCACGGAGCGGCGGTCCGTCTCGTGGGGCACGCGGGAGACGAGGCCGCGCTTCTCCAGCCGGTCCACCGTGACGGTGAGCGTGCCGGTGGTCAGCCCCATCTTGGCGGCCAGCTCCTTCATGCGCAGGCTCGGCTGCTGGCCCAATATCTCCAGGGTGTGCATCTGGGGCAGCGTCAGCGAGCTGCCCCGGACCACGGCATGCTCCCAGGAAGAGAGCTTCTCGTAGAATTCGATGATCAGGGCCGAGAGGGATTCGAGGTCGGACATGCGCTGACTCTAGCCAAGGCTTCCCCGCTTGGCAATCGGCCTCAGGGCTCCATGGGGCAGGGGCAGGGGTGGACCTCCACCGTCACGTTGTCCAGGCCCTCGATGCCCGCGAGCAGGCGCTTGTAGTGCTCGGGTGGGCGGGGGGATTCGTCCTCCACGGTGATGACCGAGGCCAACTGATGGTGGCTGACGCGCCAGAGCTTGATGTCGCGCACGCGGGCGCCGTCCTCCTGCTCCAGGCGGGCACGCATCACGGCGGGCAGTTCCGGGTCGGGCACGCGGTCCAGCAGCACGCGCGAACATTCCTGAATCAGGCGCAGCGCCCAGCGCCCGATCACCAGCGCGCCGATGAGGCCGCCCACGGGGTCCAGCCAGGTGAGGCCCAGGTGCTTGGCCCCCAAAAGCGCCCCGATGGCGAAGAGCGAAGTCAGGGCGTCGGCCAGCAGGTGCAGGTAGGCGGCGCGGATGTTGTGGTCGTGGGCGTTGGCGTGGGCGTGCCCGTGCAGGAACATGGCGCACACGGCGTTGACGCCCAGACCGATTACCGCCACGGCCAGGGCCGGGCCGAAGTCGATTGGCACCGGGTTGAACAGCCTCGCCACGGACTCCCAGGCCAGGTAGGCCGTCACGCAGGCCATGAGCACGGCGCTGGCGAAGCCCGCCAGAGAGTTGATCTTGCCAGCGCCGAAGGCGTAAGCCCCGTTGTGCGCGTTGCGCCGGGCGAAGGCGTAGGCGAAGAGCGCGATGCCCAGGGCGAAGGCGTCGCTGGCCATGTGCAGGCCGTCGGCGAACAGGGCCATGGAGCCCGAGATCAGGCCGAAGACGACCTCGGCGGCCATGCCCGCCGCGTTGAGCCCGAAGGCCAGCCAGGTCAGGCGCTCGGCCCGGGCGTCCTGCTCGTGGGCGTGCGAATGGGCGCAACAGTGCCCGTGGTCATGGTCGTGGGTATGGGAGTGAGCGTGGTGCACGGATGCCCCTTTTGTTTTGAATCATGAGTAACTTGATATTCAAATAAACGGCGATGTTTTGAATGTCAAACATTTTGAAGCGGGCAAGTTCCCGAAAGGCGGTGACGTGGGGCGGGATTTGCGCTATCAGCCTGGTGACACCCTCTCAAGGAGATACGCCATGAGCGAAAGAACCGGACTCGTCACCATATTCGGCAATCCCCTCACCCTGCTGGGCAACCCCGTGGCCGTGGGCCAGAAGGCCCCGGACTTCACCGTGCTCGACAACGACCTGGCCCCCAAGACCCTGGCCGACTACAAGGGCAAGGTGCTCATCATCGCCGCCGTGCCCTCGCTCGACACCCCGGTCTGCGACATGGAGACCCGCCGCTTCAACACCGAAGCCTCCAAGCTCGGCGAGAACGTGGCCGTGCTGACCATCAGCATGGACCTGCCCTTCGCCCAGAAGCGCTGGTGCGCCGCTGCGGGCATCGACCGCGTGGCGACCCTCTCCGACCACCGCGACGGCTCCTTCGGCATGGCCTACGGCATTTTGATTAAGGAGCTGCGCCTCCTGGCCCGCACCGTGTTCGTGGTGGACCGGGATG
>JBKICO010000077.1:0-8586 GCA_046567065.1 Acidobacteriota bacterium | reverse complement strand
CCCCGACCCGATCCTCTGCAAGAAGGCCGAGCCCGTCTGCGAGATCACTCCGGAAATCCGCCAGTTGGCCGATGAGATGGCCGAGGCCATGTACGAAAAACGCGGCGTGGGCCTGGCCGCTCCCCAGGTGGGCGAGTGCTGCCGCCTGATCGCCGTGGACGTCTCCGGCCCTGACGAGCGCACGGACCTGATGTTCCTGGTCAACCCGGAGATCGTCTCCCGCGAGGGCCAGGTGGACGAAGAGGAAGGCTGCCTCTCGGTGTCCAACTTCCGCTCCAAGGTGCGGCGCTCCGAGAAGGTGGTGGTCAAGGCCACCGACCTGGACGGCAAGCCCGTGGAAATCCCGGCGGACGGCATCCTGGCCATCTGCCTGCAGCATGAGATCGACCACCTGGACGGCGTGCTGTTCATCGACCACGTCAGCCGCCTCAAGCGGGCCATGTACGACAACAAGGTCAAGAAGTGGCTCAAGGCCCGCAAGGCCGAGGGTTGAGCTTGAAGACCGTCTTCATGGGCACCCCGGACTTCGCGGCCACCGTGCTGCGCCGGGTGATCGAATCGGGCCGCCACGAGGTCGCGGCGGTCTACTGCCAGCCGGACCGGCCCTGCGGCCGGGGCCACAAGTGCGTGCCCGGGCCCGTGAAGGTGCTGGCGCTGGAGAACGGCATAGAGGTGCTCCAGCCGCTCAACTTCAAGGGCCACGAGCACGTGGCCGAGCTGGCCTCCTTCAACCCGGACGTGCTCTTGGTGGCCGCCTACGGCTTGATACTGCCCAAGACCGTGCTGGACATACCCGTCCTCGGCCCCTGGAACGTGCACGGCTCGATCCTTCCCCGCTACCGTGGGGCCGCGCCCATCCAGCGCTGCATCATGGACGGCTGCACCGAGACCGGCATCACCATCATGCGCATGGAGACCGGGCTGGATACCGGCCCCATGCTCACCAAGCGCATCATCCCCGTCGGCCCGGACGAAACGGCTGGCAGCCTGCACGACCGCCTGGCCGACCTGGGCGGCGAGATGGCCGTCGAAGCCCTGGACCTGCTCGCGGCCGGGCCGGTGTCCCCCGAACCCCAGGACGGCACCCTGGCCAGCTACGCAGCCAAGATCACCCGTGAGGACACCCTCATTCGCTGGGACGAAACCGTGGAGGCGGTGCACAACCGCATCCGCGCCATGTCCCCCCGTCCGGGCGCGGCCTTCATGCTGCCCGTGCAGGGCGAAAATCGCCAGATTCGCCTTCTGGCGGCTCCTGGCGGCTATTCGCATGACCTACCCTCCGGAACCCCTCCAGGATGCGTCCTGGGGCTTGTGTCCGGGCGGCTCGCCATAGCCTGCGCCGATGGAACCTATTACATTCCATCGGTGCAGCCCGCCGGCAAGAAATTCATGGACGCCACCGCCTTCGCCTGCGGCTACCTGAGCAAGATGGACCCGTCCCTGCCTCCGGTGTGCCCCCCTCCGGCGGACTTCCTCTCCTGAGCTTCCCGCCCGCTGTCGCGCTGGCGGGCTGTTGCTTTTCCCCGCAAACCAATTAGTCTGAGTCCACATGGAAATCGCCGAAAGCTCACGCAAGCGCCTGTTCATCGGGCTTATCAGCGCCAGCGCCCTTGTGGTCTGCGGCGTGCTTGCACTTTTGTGGATCGTGCCCGCCATCGGCCTGGCCCAGATCCATCCTCTGGCGGAGCCCGTCTGGGGCGCGCTCATGGGCGTGGCCATGCTCTTCGTGCTCTGGGCCTGCCTGGGGCTTACCTTCTCCGTGGCCCTGGGGCGGCACCTGCCTTTCACCCGGCGCATGCGCGGCCTGTCCATCAAGCTCTTCCTGCCCTTGATGATCATCATCGCCCGCATCTTCGGCATCTCCAAGGAGCGGGTCCGCAACTCCTTCATCAAGGTCAACAACGAGCTGGTCCTGGCAGAGGGCAAACGCTACGAGCCCGGGCAGGTGCTGCTGCTCCTGCCGCACTGCCTGCAGTCCTCGCGCTGCTCCGTGCGCCTGACCTACGACATCTTCAACTGCAAACGCTGCGGCCAGTGCCCGGTGCACGGCCTGCTGGCCCTCACCGAGGCCTACGGCGTGCACATGGCAATCGCCACCGGCGGCACCATCGCCCGGCGCATCATCGTGCAGAAGCGGCCCAAACTCATCGTGGCCGTGGCCTGCGAGCGCGACCTGGCCAGCGGCATCCAGGACGCCTACCCCCTGCCGGTCTTCGGCGTGCTCAACGAACGCCCCCAAGGCCCGTGCCTGGACACCCTCGTCCCCTTGACCGTGCTGGAGAACACCCTGCGCCACTTCCTCGGCTCCAAGGCCGCACCCGCCCCTGTGATCCCCAGGCTCGCTCCCAAACCCGGCCCCATACTCGACAGCAAACACGGAGAAGCCTGATGGCCCCCGAATCGATTCTTCCCCCCTCCAGGATGGCCGCGCTGGCCTCCCTGGAGCGCATTCTTCCCGTTGGCGGCGGCTCCGGGCAGGACCTCCAGGCCGGGCTCGACGCCACCCTGCGCTCCCTCTCGCCCGACCCCAGGGACAAGGCCCTGGCCACGGAGCTGGTCTACGGCTACCTCCGCTTCAAGGGCCGTGTGGAGCACCTGGCGGCGAAACACCTCGCCAAACCCGAGCGCACACACCCGCTCATCATGCGGGTGCTGGGCGTGGCCATCTACGAGCTGCTCTTCCTGGACGGCGTACCGCCCCACGCCACGCTCTCCTGGGCGGTGAACGCGGTGAAGGCCCGCCTGGGCCAGACCCAGGCCAACCTGGCCAACGCCGTGCTGCGCCGCATCCAGGGGCTCGGGGCGGACGCAATGAAACGCGAGTATTACTGTTCAGAAACGAATCGTAATACGCAGTCTTTGGCGGCCTGGTATTCCCTGCCGGATTGGCTGGTGAAGCTCTGGATGGACGACTACGGCCACAAGCGCGCCGAAGAACTCATGGCCGCGCAACTGCAACCGCCGCTCACCGGGCTGCGCGTCAACGCCGCCAAGCCCGACGCCCGCGAATTCTACGCCAAGATCGAGGGAACCTACGAATGGGCCGCCGGGGCCTTCCCCTACTTCGCCGCCCTGCCCTCCTCCCTCTCCGCTTCAGAACCGGGGCTGCTCGAGGCCGAGGCCCAGGGGCGGCTTTCACGCCAAACCGTGGCCGCCGGTTACCTGCTGGCCAAGCTGGACGCACCCGCCTGGAATGGGCCTGTGTGGGATTGCTGCGCCGGGCGCGGCGGCAAGACCACCGCGCTTCTTGAAGCGGGACATGAAGTTGTGTGGGCGTCCGATTCCAACATGCGCAGGCTGCGCGGGCTGGACAGGGAAATCCTCAGGTTGGGCTTGAACAAACCTCTGGTCTTCCTGGCCGATGCCTCCAAGCCGCCGCTGCGTTCCAAGCCCGCCACCGTGCTCGTGGACGCGCCGTGCAGCGGGCTTGGCGTGCTGAGCCGCAGGCCCGATTCCAAATGGAAGCGGACCCTGGCCGACGTGCGCAACCTGGCCAAGCTGCAGCGCTCCATCCTGGAGCAGCTCTCCCAGTTCATGCCGTCGGGTTCGGCCCTGGTCTACGCCACGTGCACCATGACCAAGGGCGAGAACGAGGCCCAGGCCGCCTTCCTGGAAAAGGCCGGTTGGGAGCGCACCGGAATGGCCGAGCCGCAGCCCGGGTTGCCCCTGCGCGAGGCCATGTGGGGATGTTCCTTCAGGAAACGCTAGGTCAGGCGGGCGGCAAGCCAGCCAGGATCACTCGGCCAGGCTCTTGAGGTCCTTGACGCGGTCTTCGGTCATCTGGGCTTCCTGCTTCTTGCGGGCGTAGAGCTTGAGCAGCGGGTCCCTGGCTCCCACCGCAGCCAGTTTGCCTTCGGCCTCCCTCCAGGCTGTCCAGGCCTGCTGGGAGCCGCGCAGGGCCTCCACCAGCTCCTTATCGTCAGACTGCTCCAGCTTGTCTAGCAGCACAGCCATGTCGCGCTCCGCGGCGCGCAGCCGCAGCCCGGCGCACTCGGCCAGGTCCTGGTCGGAGGCCGGGTTGTCGCAGTTCTGGGCTTGGGCGGGCCCCTGGCCCAGCAGCAGGCAGGCGCAGGTCAGCAGGCAGCAGGCGGCTCCTTTGTGACGCATCGGCAACCGCCTAGTCCCCGGTACCGGCAGGATCGCACTTGCGCTCCCCGGTGAGGTAAGCCCTCAAGCGCTCCATGTGCTCCCGGTTATCCGAGAGTTCCAGGTACTTGCGCACGAATTCGTCCACCCTGTTCGCAGGGATGACCAGATCGCCTTCGGGTGTGAGCCGCACATACGGGAAGCTTTCCAGGTTGTCCTGTCCGGCGCTGCGGCAGGAGTACTCCTTTTTCGCGTCGCTCATGGCTTCTCCTTGGCGGGATCGCCGCCGACAACCCCCACGACCTTTTCGTAATACGGATCGTCATCTTCCAACCGAAGCACCCGTCCCGCTTTGGTCTGGAACCTGGCCTCCATCACCTGGAGCTTGTGCATCTGGCGCAGCTTGGCCCGCTCCTCCCCGTTCCGGGGCAACAGGGACTCCACATTGTTGATATCACGTTCCAGGCGCGTGTCATCCTCAAGATAGCCCCCGTTCTTGAGCAGCCGATAGGCCATGCGCAGTTCTGGCGGCACGTGGGCGTCGTCGTCGAGGTCAAGGGGCTGGCCAGCGCAGCTCAGATTGTCGAACTCGCCGCGCTCCATGGCCGTGCGGATGCGCTCCTCCGCGACGATCGCGATGGCTTTGAACATCACTTGCCCGCCCTGGCCCCGCCTTCGGGCAGTGTCTTCCGCGCCCACCTGGCGATCTGGCCCGCGGCTTCGCCCAGGGCCTTTTCCCCGGCTTCGGCCACGGCCCCGGCTTCGAGCGCCGCCACTGGCGCTTGCGCCGTGAAGGTCCCGCTCGCCAGAGCGGCACCGCCAGAGGCGTCCCAGAGCTGGCATTCCACGGTCAGGACGACCCGCATCTCCCTGGTGTGCACTGAAAAATCGCTCACCAGCCCTGACACCCACAGGCTTGCCTCGGTGGTGGAGCGCACCGGCCAGGCTGGCGCAAGGCCCTCCCCGCAGGCGGCGCGCACAACCGCCTGCTCCACGAGCCTGCCTGGAGTAGCCTCCCAGTACCAGCGCTGGCTGGCCTGCATGACCTTGCCGTCGGCAACCATCACGCCTTGCCTGTCCAGCGCGTCCAAGGCCTTGAAAGGGCGCACCGCCAGCACGGGCGCGTGGGCGCCACCCGCCCGGGGCTGCGAAGCCTTGGCGCAATCAGGCTCCGGGCCAAGCACCCTCAGATACTGCTCCGCCGGTCCCGGTTTGCCCATGCAGCCGCTCAACATCGCCAGCAGCACAAGCCACATCATCGGATGGCGCTTCATCTCTTCCCCTCCTGCGGCTTCTGCAGCAGCTCCCAGGGCCTCTCCCGCAGGCGGGAGGACAGTTGCCTCAAGTCTTCACTCATCCGCTCGACATTGGCCAGAATGTCTTCCACCTGGGCCTGGTCGTGCGCCACGGCCTTGTGCACGGTGTTGGTCAACGCGCCCACGGCGTGTATCTCACCGCGCATGCTCGCCAGCGTCTTGTCGACCTCCGTCTGGATCGAGCGCAGCGTTTGATCGAATGTTTTCAGCGCCTTGGACGCTTCTTCCGCCGTGCCCTTGCCGCTGGTGGCGAAGGTGCTGAAGTCGGTGCGCACCTGCATGGCGGTCCTGTTGAGCTCCTCCACGAGTTTTGGCGCTTTCTCCATCAATTCCTTTATGTTGGCCGCGTTCTCATTGCTGAGGACATCCTCCAGGTGCGCAGCGATGCGCTCCAGCCTGGGCCTGAGTTCGGAGAGGATCTCCCCCGCCATGCCTGCAAGCTGGGCCACGTCCACGGTTTCCATGGTCTTGATGAACGAACCGGGAGGCAGCACCTCGCCCAGGGTGCCCTGCGGATCCAGGAAGACGTAGTAGTCGCCCACAAGGCCCTTCTGGGCGATCCTGGCCACCACGCCTTCACGGATGGGCACCGGCGAGCTCAAGCCGATGACAACGCGGATCAGGCGCGGGTCCTCCGGGTCGACCCCGATGGAGAGGATGCGCCCCACGTCCAGACCGCCGTATTTCACCGGCCTGCCCGCTGAGAGGTCCTTCACGCTGCGGAAGCGCAGGTTGTACACGTCGAGCGTTTCCCAGAAGCGGAAACCGCCCAGAACGACGCTGAAAGCCCCCAGGATCGCCAGGCACAGGACGATGGCGCCGAAGGCCTTGGCCATGTTGCGGCCGTGAGCTGTCTTGGAGAACACCGTGCCTGCTCCTATTTGTTTTCACGCACCGGCTGGCGCTTGGATGGCTGACGGTCGAGGAACTGCCTGAGAAACGGGTCCGTGCTCTCGCGCAGGGCCTGCACGCCGCCCTGGAACACGGTGCGGCCCTTGTTGAGCATGACCACGTTGTCCGCGATCCGGAACACGCTCTGCAAATCGTGGGACACGACCACCACGGTCATGTTGAAGGCCTCCTTGAGCTCCAGGATCATCTGGTCCAGGTCGGCCGCGGTGATGGGGTCCAACCCGGAGGTCGGCTCGTCGCAGAGCAGAATGCGCGGGTCCATGGCCAGAGCCCTGGCCAACCCGGCCCGCTTGCGCATGCCGCCAGAGAGTTCCTCCGGGAAATAGCCCGAGAACTGCTCCAGCCCGACCAGCCGCAACTTGAGCGTGACCACTGTCTCGATGGTCTCTTCATCCAGCGCTGTATGTTCGCGCAGGGGCAAGGCCACGTTCTCGCCCAGGGGCAGGGAGCCGAGCAGGGCTCCGTCCTGGAACAGGACTCCCATGCGGCGGCGGATGTCCCTCAGGGATGCCCCCTCCGGGCCGTACAGGTCCTCCCCGCCGATGAGCACCCGCCCCGCCGAGGGCGGCAAAAGCCCCAGAATGGTCTTGAGCAGGGTGGACTTGCCGCCACCGGACCCGCCCAGGATGACGGAGATTCGCCCCTCGGGCAGCACCGTGTTGATATCCTGCAATATCATCCGGCCGTTGTAGCCCGCGCTCACCCCCTCCAGGGTGACGTCCGGGGCGCCGTGCCCTGTCAGCCAGTCCTCGCCCATGTCAGGTCACCATGTAGGTCAGCGCGGTGAAAAAGAGGTCCAGCAGGACGATCAAAAAGATGGATTGCACCACGGAGCGGGTGGTGCGGGTGCCCACGTCCAGGGCTCCCTCCTTGGCCAGGAAGCCCTGCCAGCAACCTATGAGCGTGATGGCCAGGCCGAAGGCGAAACTCTTGATGAGGCCCGAGAACAGGTTGCGCATGCTGATGAAGCTGGCCGTCTGCTCGTAGTAGCCTTGGCCCGAGAGGCCCAGAACGTACGTGGAGAACAGCCCACCGGCCATGATGCCGGTGAAGTCGGCCCAGAGCGTGAGCAGGGGCATCATCAGGAACATGGCCACGCACTTGGGCCAGACAAGATAGCGCACGCTATCCAGCCCCATGACCTCAAGCGCGTCGATCTCCTCGGAGATCTTCATGGTGGCGATCTCCGCCGTGAAGGCCGCGCCCGCCCTGCCCGCAAGAATGAGCGCCGTGAGCAGCGGGCCTAGCTCCATGACGATGCTGATGCCCACCAGGTTGGCCACGTAGGAGAGCGCGCCTACCTTCTCCAACTGCGCAGCGGATTGCAGGGCCAGAATGATGCCCGTGCAGGAGGAGATGACACTGACGATAGGCAGGGAATCCGCGCCGATCCAGGCGAAATGCCGCCAGGTCTGCCAGCGCATGTAGGGCTTGCGGGTGAAGGGATGGCGCAGGCATCCCAGGAGGCGGTTGACGAGCCAGATGAATCTTTCGAAATCGCCCGTCATGACAACCGCCTATATCCCGAAGAGATCGCCGATCTGTGTCAGGGAGAAGAGCTTGCTCACCTGGGATGACACCTTGAGGATGCGCACGCCTCGCTGCTGCGCGGCCAGGAATTTGCGTATCTCGATGAGGATGGCCAGCCCGGAGCTGTCGATGTAGCGCAGGCCCTCCAGGTCAAGCTTGAGTTCCCCGGTGGTCGTGGCGCTGAATTCCTTCAGCCAGTCCCGCACGGCCAGGGAGTTGGTGAAATCTAGCTCTCCCTCGATGCGGGCCGACCCTGTTGCCGGGTCGGCAGTGGCTGTCCATGGCGTTTGTTGCTCATCGGACATGACGGACCACCTTCATTGAATTTCCAGCCACTGCTCCACCTCGGGCTGGCGCAGCGTGGTGAGCGCAGCGCGCAGCTCCTGCGGCCCCACGGTGGCGGTACCGACCTGCCCCACCACGTAACCAGCGGCGTAATTGGCCAGGATGCTCGCCTCCGGCAGGGCCATGCCGGCGCCAAGGGCCAGGGCCAGCACCGCCATGACCGTGTCGCCCGCGCCTGTGACGTCGAAGACCTGTCGCGCCACCGTGGGCACATGCAGTACCGAGCCCGGCCGGGTGAACACGGCCATGCCCTCCGCGCCGAGCGTGACGCAGAGTTGGGCGCAGCGCAGCTTCTTGAATATCGCCAGCCCCGCCCGGATGACGCCTTCGCGGCCCTTGGCGGCGATGCCCGCCATCTCTCCGGCCTCCTTGGCGTTGGGCGTGAGCAGGTCGACCC
>JBKICO010000076.1:13278-22090 GCA_046567065.1 Acidobacteriota bacterium | reverse complement strand
CGGCTTCGGCCCGCTCGCGCACGTGGGCCATCACCCGCCCGGCGAACCCCGGCGGAATATCCACGGTGGGGCGTCCAGCCACCACCTTGGCGCAGATGCGCTCCAATTTCGCGTTGTCGATCATGATTTACCCCCCCGTCCGGTCAGGCCCTCGCATTTGCGGGCCATCTTCTGTCTGGCGCGGTGCAGCCGCACCTTCACCTTCGATTCCCCCCATCCCAGCATCTCGCCGATTTCCGCCACGGAATACTCCTCGGCGTAGTAGAGCTCCACGGCGATGCGGTCTTCAGGGCTTATTTCCTTGAGCAGCGTCTCCACCAGCCGGGAAGCCTCGCCGCGTTCGATCTGTTCCTCGAAGCGCTGCGACGAGTCCTCCAGCATGACGGACTCCAGCCAGGCCAGCTCCACGGGGCTCGAGAAGTCCACCCCCCGTTCGGCCCTGCGGGCGTTCTCGCGCCAGAAATCGGCGGAGCGGCGCAGGGCGATGGCCGACAGCCAGGAGCGGAAGCGCTCAGGCTCGCGCAGCTTGGAGAGGTGTTGATAGGCGTCCAGGAAGGCCTCCTGGGCGGCCTCGGCCACCTCGCTGGCGGGCAGATGGCGTGACAGCAGGCGGAAAAGATGCTGCTCGTGCGCCTTCACGAGCACGGAGAATGCCTCCGTGTCCCCATTGAGCACACGCCTGACCGCCTGCGAATCGTCTGGTCCTGTCCTTGCCACCCGGCCTCCGACTGTCATGTCGCGCCCGGCCGCGCTCCGGTTACACTTCGGTAACGAACGGGCTCAGGATTCCTCCTCGGCGGGCACCGAAGCGGGCACCCCCCACTTGGCGCGCATGTGCACGCGCCGCAGCGGCCGCACCAGGCTCAGGACCCTGTGGCGCTTCTCGCGCAGGGCCTCGCGCGCGGCCTGCCGCTGCGCCTCCTCCGAGCCTTTGGGCTTGTATTTCACCTTGGCGCCCTGGAAGGCGACGGTGACCCTCGCGTCCTGCAGGGCCTGGTCGATGCTGGCCGCCAGTTCGGACTCCACGTCGAACTTGGCGCGGAAGTCCTCTATCCATACGTACAGCTCGAAATCCAGGCCCAGCTTGCCCAACTGGCGCAGCACCACCGAAGGCGCGGGATCGGTGAGCACCTTGGGGTTCTCCTTCGCGGTGTTCAGCAGGATCTTGCGCACCTTCTTGACCTTGGTGCCCGGGATCACGCTCACGGGGATGGTCAGGCGGATGCGCTTGTCCTGGAAGCTCCAGTTGATGATCTCGCCGCGCAGGAAGCTGGAGTTGGGGATGATGACCATGGAGTTGTCCATGGTGCGCACGGTGGTGTTGCGCACCGAGACGTTTGTCACCTCGCCCAGGAGTTTGCCCGTCTGCACCACGTCGCCCTTCTTGATGGAGCCGCCGAAGAGGATGATCAGGCCGGAGACGAAGTTGTTGATGATGTCCTTGAGACCGAAGCCCACGCCCACCGAGAGGCCCGAGGCGATCCAGGTCAGCCCGGATAGGGGCAGCCCGAGCTGGTGCAGGCCCACCAGGAAGAAGGCCAGCCACAGCGAGTAGGAGCACAGCGTGGTCAGGGTGTGGGAGAGGGCCTGGTCCAGGCGCTTGCCGCCGAAGCTGGCCTCGTCCAGGAAGGCCCCGACCCAGGCCAGGAGCAGGCGCACCGCGAAGAACAGGAGCGCCATGGAGGTCAGGGCCTCCAGCGAGAGCTTCACCGGCCCCAGCTCCCACTGCTGCTCGAAGACGTAGTCCATGAAGCCCGGCCCGCCCATGAACAGCAGCACCCAGCACATGTAGATCACCACCAGGAAGGTGACTGCCAGGGGGTGCACGTAGTGGAACCACATCCCCCCGGCCGCGGCCAGCAGCTTCTTGAGCCCACGCGCCGCGGCCACCATCAGGCGCAGGATGAACCAGGCCTGCACAGCGGCCACCGACATGGGGCCGAATCCCGCCAGGGCTGCCAGGCCGGCCAGCCACAGCCGCAGGGCCACGGAGCGTTCCCCGGCCCGCCAGCGCAGCCAGCCCCCCAAGGCCAGGACCGGCGGCCAGGCCACCGCGATGAGTTCGGGCGGCAGGTTCAGCAGTTGGGTGAGCACGCCCGCACAGTAGATGGTCAGGAAGAAGACCAGCCCCCCCTCGGGGTAATTCCTGCGCAGCATCAACACGCCCCCCGCGAAGGTCGCCGTGACCAGCAGGAGGTTCAGGATGTGGCTCGAGGTGAGCGGGACGTACCGCGAGCCCATGAAGAAGGCCAGGCCAAGGCTGAACAAGGCCCAACCCCGGCGCAGGTCCGCGTCGGCGAGCAGGGAGAACCTGCGGGCCACGGCCGCCCCGAGCAGCAGCAGCGCGGCCCAGGAGGACGCCCCGAACACCAGCAGCGGGCCCCAGCGGCTGCCGGACAGGATCGGCTCGGCGAAGCGGGGGAAGTCCGCCAGCCAGTCCCTGGTGACGCTGGCCAGCAGCACCGCCCCGAAGGTGTCCGTCACCGGGTGGGAGCGCACGAAGAAGTGTTCCCTGAAAATGTTGCGGTAGTCCTTGGCCAGTTCCTCACGGGCGGACACGACCTGGGCGGAGAGCGCCTCGAACTGGGCCAGCACCTCGTTCACCCTGGACTGGAGCACGTCCACCTGGGCCTTGACCGGCGCGAGCCTGCGGGTGTGCTCGGCCAGGTCGTTCACGGTGGCGTCGTCGTAGGCCACATCCATGCCCTTGCGGCGGATCTCGCGCAGGGTGGCGTTCTCCTCCTTGACGCGGGTGAGGTGGTCCTTGAGCAGCTTGATCCTGCGGGAGGAATCGTCCAGTTGCTGGCCCAGCCCGTTGTAGCGGAACATCAGGGTGCGTATGGTCCAGGGGTTGTCGCCCGCCAGGCCGCGCAGCAGCAGGGTCTGCGTGAGCAAGTTGTCGCATTCGGCCAGGGAGGCCTGGGCCTTGGCCGAGAGCTCCGGCAGGGCGGCGTTCATGGCCGCCACTTCCTGGCCCCTGCGCTGCAGGTCGGCATCGATGCCCTCGAGCATCTCCTTCCAGGCCTTCCCGTCAAGGCCTCCCGCCACAGCGGCGGGGACCATCACCCACAGGGTCAGCAAGGCCGCAGCCAATGCGCGCATCAGAACCTCCCGGTGTGCGGGCTCTCGACAACCCCGCTCCCAGGTGTGTGACAAAGCAAGCCTTCCAAAGCAAGAGCCTTTGACAGGGCCGGGCGCACATCGTAACCAACCCGCGGAGGCCGGGACATGCCGTTGACCAATCATCTTGACCTGCTCGAAGCCGTGGACGCGGGCGTCCTGCTCATCGACGCGTCCACCAACGTCATCCTGCACGCCAATCCCAAGGCCCTGGAACTGCTCGGCAAGTCCGTCGATTCCGTGGTCGGCCGCCAGTGCCACGGCCTGGAGTGCCTCTGCGCCCCCGGCCAGGCCCTGCCCCTGGACCTCACCGCCGCCCTGCCGCCCCAGGAGCGCACGCTCCAGTCCGAGGGGGGCCGCAGGCTGCCCGTGCTCATCACCGCCCACCCCCTGGCCATGGCGCGCGGCCCGGTGAGCGTGCTGACCATCACGGACCTCTCCCCCCTCAAGCAGGCCGAGCGCAAATACCAGTCCTTCTTCCAGAACGCCGTGGAGGGCGTGTTCCAGTCCACGCCGGACGGCCGCTTCATCGCCGTGAACCCGGCCCTGGCGGACACCCTGGGCTACGACAGCCCCGAGGAGCTCATCAGCGAGCTCACCGACCTGCGCACCCAGCTCTACGTGGACCCGCGGGACCGCGACCACCTGCTCACCGAGCTGCGCGAGCGCGGGCGCGTCACCGGCTTCGAGACGCGCTTCCGGCGCAAGGACGGCGGCGTCCGCTGGATCAACACGGCGGCCAGGCAGGTGCGCGACGAGTCGGGCGAGGTCCTCTACATCGAAGGCCTGAACATCGACATCACGGAGCGCAAGAACGCCGAGGCCGCGGTGCGTGTGATCGAGCAGTCCCTGGGCGAATCGGAGGAGCGCTTCCGGCGCACCTTCGACCAGTCCCCCATCGGGGCGGCCCTGCTGGACCTGGACTGGAACTTCCTGCGCGTCAACGAGGCCTTCTGCCTCATCACCGGCTACGACGAGCGGGAGCTGCTGGGCACCAACATCATCCGCCTCACCCACCCCGAGGACGTGGAGGCCGCCCAGGCCCGCTCCGCCAAGCTGCGCACCGGCGAGATCGACAACTACGAGCTGGAAAAGCGCTACATCCACAAGGAAGGCTACATCATCTGGGTGCACCTCTCGGCCGCGCTGGTGCGCGACGCCCAGGGCAAGCCCCTCTACTACCTGCCCATGGTGCAGGACATCACCGAGCGCAAGGCCGGCGAGGAGGCCCTGGCCCGCACCGAGGCCCGGCTCAAGACGCTGCTCACCAGCTCCCCGGCGGTCATCTATTCCCGCAGGCCCCTGGGCAACCTGCAGTTCACCTTCGTCTCCGACAACATCGAGGACCTCACCGGCTTCACCCCGGACTCGTTCCTGGGCGACCCCAATTTCTGGCTCTCCCGCATGGACCCCGACGACGTGCCCGCCCTGGAGACCGAGCTGCGCATGCAGATGGCCCTGGGCCAGGGCACCAGGGAGTACCGCTTCACCAACGCCCAGGGGCTCACCCGCTGGATACGCGACCAGTTCCGCCTGGTGCTCGACCCCTTCGGCCGGCCCCAGGAGATCGTGGGCTACCTCACCGACGTCACGGCCCGCCGCCTGATCAAGGAGGCCCTGGAGAGCAGCGAGGCCCGCTACCGCGCCATCGTGGAGGACCAGACCGAGCTGGTCTGGCGCTTCCGCCCCGACGGGGCCGTGACCTTCGCCAACGCGGCCGTGGCCCGCTATTTCGGCAAGCCCAAGGACGAGCTGCTCGGCGCGCACCTCAAGACCTCCATGCCCACCGAGGAACGCCTGCGCGTGGAGGCGCACCTGACCGCCCTCACCCCGGAGGGCCCCACCGGGGCCATCGAGTACCGCCTTGTCATGGCCGACGGGGAGGAGCGCTGGCTCCAGCGCCACGACCACGCCCTGTTCGACCAACAGGGCAGGCTGGTGGAATTCCAGTCCGTGGGGCGCGACATCACGGAGCGCATCCTTTCGGAACGGGCGCTCAAGACGGTCATGGACGAGAAGGAGCGGCTGCGCCTGAACCTGGAGGCCGTGTTCCGCTCCATTCCGGACGCCATCATCGTGGTCAACACCGAGATGGAGGTCATCCAGACCAACCGCGCCCTGAACGAGATCTGCTGCATCGGCGGCGAGACCACCCACGGCATGCACCTGCACCTGGTGGCAGGGCATTGCCAGCGCGGCTGCTTCGAGGTGATCTCCACCACCCTCAAGACCCGCGAGCCCGTGCTGGAGTACCGCGTGGAGTGCAAGGGCCACCGCCCGGGCCAGACCGTGGTCATCAACTCCTCCCCGCTGCTCGACCCCAACAACAACTTCGTGGGCGCGGTGCTGGTCATCCGCGACATCACCCGCCTGGCCGACCTGGAGAAGCGCCTCACCGACCTGCACGGCCACCGGGGGCTCATCGGCAAGTCCAAGCTGATGCGCTCCATCTATTCCGTGCTGGACCAGCTCTCCGAGGTGGAGTCCACGGTGCTGGTCACCGGCGAATCAGGCACCGGCAAGGAGCTGGTGGCCGAGGCCCTGCACTACGGCGGGCCAAGGGCAAAGGGGCCGCTGATCAAGGTGAACTGCTCCGCGCTGTCGGAAAGCCTGCTGGAGAGCGAGCTGTTCGGCCACGTGCGCGGGGCCTTCACCGGGGCCATCCGCGACAAGCTGGGCCGCTTCGAGGCCGCCGAGAACGGCACCATCTTCCTGGACGAAATCGGCGACATCTCCCCGCGCATCCAGCTCAACCTGCTGCGGGTGCTTGAGCGCAAGGAGTACGAGCGCGTGGGCGACTCGCGCACCAGACGGGCCAACGTGCGCGTGATCGCGGCCACCAACGTGAACATGCAGGAGAAGATACGCCAGGGCCTCTTCCGGGAGGACCTCTACTACCGCCTCAAGGTCATGGTCATCCACCTGCCGCCGCTGCGCGACCGCACCGAGGACATCCCCCTGCTCTGCGAGCACTTCCTGGGGCTGTTCCGCAACAGCTTCGGCAAGCACATCTCCAAGCCCAGCGACGAGGTGATGCGCATCTTCATGAACCACCCCTGGCCGGGCAACGTGCGCGAGCTGCGCTACGCCCTGGAGCACGCCTGCATCCTCTGCCCCGGGGGGGAGATTCTGCCCTCGCACCTGCCGCGCGAACTCACCGCGCCCGGCAGCAACCACTTCGCCCAGCCCCTGCCCCCGGCGCAGGCCCAGCTCCCGGACGGGCAGGCCGCCCCGCCCTACCCCGCCGCGCACTTCGCCCGGCCCCAGCGCGGCCTCAGCAGAGAGGATATCGAATCCGCCCTGACCCGGGCCGGGGGCAACCGCGCCAAGGCCGCCCGGCTGCTCGGCGTGGACAGGCGCACGCTGTACCGGAACATGGACAAACACGGGATCGTTTGATTGCCTTCCGTCTGAACGGTTTTTTTCAGGAATCTTCCCACATAGCCCTATGTGGGGTGCAATGATCCGCCGCCTGGATACAATCCTCCGAAAATCCAAAGGAGGATTGCCTCATGTTTTTCAATACACTCGGCCAGGGGCTTTTCGGCCCCTTCCGCCCGGACACGGGGCAAAACCAGGACCAGCTCTTGTCGCCTCGGGGTTTTGATTCCCCCGGCCCTGACCCGGGCATCTTCCGCTACGGCCAGGAAGAAACTGATCCAGATCCTGGCTTCTCGCGGTTCGACGATGGTCACTACAACCCGGACCCCGGGTTCCACCGAACGGATATTGATTTCGTCGACTCATATCCGGCTCGCAACCCGGACGATCCGCCCCCGGTCGACGCCTACCCCATGGGACGCCCGCCCCTGACGCCGGAACAGACCCAGCGCGGCTACGCCCGCATGTTGGGGGTAGCCCCTTCAATGATCGATCCCGTAGGGATGACGCTCAGGCGCGGCATTGATGATGACGGCACGGATACCGGCGAAGCCCCAAAACCAGTCTCATCCGGGCTGTTGGCCAATGTGGGCATGAGCCAGGGCGGGTTGCAGGGCCGCCAGCAAGGCCCGTTCGTACCGGAGAACGAACCCGGCCCCATGAACCAGCCCTACGACCCGGAGAGCGACGCCGTGCGGGGCAGGAACTGGGCTCCGCTCCCCCCGGACATGAAGGACCGGATCGGGGCGCGCCTGCGTGGGGGGAGTACCAAGGGACGGATCTTGATTCGCTGAAAATTCATGTAGGGGAAGACCGCCCGTGGTACATGCCCTCGGAAGCGAGAGGCATGACCTTGGAGAATCACATCTACATCAACCCTGCTAAATTCAAAGGAGGAGTGTTCGATCCTAGCAGACGGGACGACTACGATGTCCTGCTTGAAGAGGCAATCCATGCGGGCCAATTCCAAACTGGCATGACAAGGCCCGGATATCTCTGGGAGGCTCTCGTCCATGGGTACGAGGGAAGCATCTACGAGAATAAAGCGTGGGATATCGTCCGGCAAGGGGATGCTCCCTCCCCAACCCTTCCGCGTCAGAACGGTATCGACGAAAGGCCGCTCGACGAATAACGCGTCCTGACTGCTGAGCAGGGACTGCTATCACCAAACTGGGCCAGCGGCGATAACGCCGCTGGCCCTTTTGCTCAGACGAGAGGAGGCACCCTGCCACAAGCCAACAAAGAGGTTGACTTATCTTCTCAACTCGACAATAGATAGCAATGAGCGCATATTGCACTGTGCTCCTGATAGAGAATACTGCCAGTTACCCAAAGGATCTTCCCCGATGTCATCCTCGCCGTCAACATTTCTCATGATCTGCTTGCTACTCCTCTTGGCTGCGCCGTCTGCATGCCACAGAGGGATCGACTACACCAAGTTTGATCCAAAATGCCGTGAGTGGAATGGCGAGAACGGCATCATGCCGTCGAAGAGTGAGTTCATGCAAACGAACCCGGACATGAATTCCTACTATGAATATTTCATGTGCATAAACCTGTCATACCAGCATGCGGCAATACTGGTTGGGATTGACTTTTTTTTAAATAATCCAGGAGAATTCACCCGTATAGCCGCCGGGAAAATGCTGGCATCGCGGAGCGACAAGGAAATGTTGCTCATCTCTCACATCTTACTCAGAATCCACGAGTTTAAACTCTATGAAATAGCAGGCAACGAAGCCCTCATGACAACATGGGCAACGGCTATCGACAAAATGGATCACAACTGGACACGACAACGCTCTACCGAATACTACACAGCAGTATCAACGAACATTAAACCCAGCGGACATAACTGAATAGTCCTGAGACTCTTTTCACATCCGAAACGTGCAACATCCTTCTGGCACACACCGTAGCAAGCGAACGTTTTAAACCCGTGGAGTACCCCATGCCGTCAAAACGCCTCCTCCCCGCACTGCTCGCCATCTACTTGCTGGCGCTCTCAGGCTGCGGCCAGCATATAGACTACGCGAAATTCGACCCACGTTGCAAAGATTGGAACGGCATAAACAGCCATGGGCGCTATGACGCCAATTTCGCGGCCACGGACCCCGACGTGGAGACCTACTACGAGTACTTCGCCTGCCTCTACAGCACTTCCTCCCAAATCGCCTCGGAACTGAAATTCGCCTACTTCGCCAAGCACGCCCAGGAATTCCTGGTCATCGCCCCGGCCAAGCTGGCCCTCACCCGAAGCGACGTGGAAACCCTGACCCTCTCGCAGATCCTGGCCTTCATCCAGCTCAGC
>JBKICO010000076.1:0-13268 GCA_046567065.1 Acidobacteriota bacterium | reverse complement strand
ATGTGGCCTCCGACAAAGATGTCATGCAGGCCTGGGTCAAGGCCCTGGGGACCATCAAGAGCCCGCACTTCGAGCGTCTGGCCTACAAGGCGTATCTCCAGGTGCGCTGAGGCCCGGCGCGCGCAGGGCGCAGCATGTCTCCCGCACATGCAGGGGCTATCCGCCATGGCCCCATGCATGGCAGACCTCCAAAACACCCCGCTTCGACGGAACCGCCCTTGCCCAATTTGCTCCCCTGACCGTAGCGAATCAGCATCCGCGCGGTAGGACCGCCCCCTGCCCCTTACAAGCCGGACCCCTTCCGGGTATGCTCGCCGCCGGAGGAACCCCATGCCCGACCTGAACCAGGCCCTGGCCGTGGCCCTGGAGGCCGCCGCGGCCGCCGCGGCCATCATCCGCGAAGCCGCGCCCCACGCCGCCCCCTTGGCCTGCACGCACAAAAGCCCCGGGGACGTGGCCACCGCCACCGACGCCCTGGCGGAACAGGCGATCCGCCGCGTGCTGCGCCGGGCCTACCCTGACCACGCCGTATTGGGCGAAGAGGGCGGCCAGACCGGCGACGCCCCCTGCCGCTGGATCGTGGACCCGCTGGACGGCACCATGAACTTCGTGCACGGGCTGCCCTGGTTCGCTGTCTCCCTGGCCTTGGAAGTTGAAGGCGAGGTGCGCGTGGCCGTGGTGAGCGACCCCACGCGCGGGGATGTCTATTCAGCACTCAAGGGCGGCGGTGCGTTCCTGAACGGCCGCCCCCTGCGCGTGTCGCAGCCCGGCAAACTGCTGGAGGCCCTGGTGGGCACGGTTGTGCCCCCGCCGCGCTGGCCGGGCCTGGATGACTATCTGCGCCGCTTCTGCGCCCTGGCTCGAAACGCGGGCGGGGTGCGCCGGAGCGGCTCCGCCGCGCTGGACCTGGCCGCCGTGGCCTCGGGCCGCCTGGACGGCTTCTTCGTGATGAACCTGCACCTTTGGGACGTTGCCGCCGGGAGCCTGCTGGTGCGCGAGGCGAGCGGCCGGGTTGAGCCCCTGCCCGCAGCGAAGGGCGAGGCTCAGATCGTGGCCGCCGCGCCCGGCGTCATGGACGAACTGCTGCGCATCCTGGCCTGAGTCCCCCCCACCCGCCGCTTCGCGGCCTCGCCATACCGGCGGAGGGCGGCTCCAGGCCCGGCCATCGCCAGCACCCCGTGCGCGGGGGCCATCCCCAACCCTCCCGCCGGAAGGCCCTCAACCCCGGAGTTGACTTACCGGTAGACATTTTATATGAAAATTTGAACAGATGGACTCTCTCCCCAGCCGAGCCATTCCGGCCCTTCCGCATCGGACCGACCACGACGTTCGCCTTTTCAGCTTGAGCATCCTCGAAAGTGTGGCACATGCCACATATGCGTGGCGCCACACCCGCCACAACGCCACACAAATTTCCGAAACCCATTGCCGGCTCCTGCTCGCACTTGCTTCCCAACAAGCTGTTATCACGGCATTTTCAGAACAAATCAGGTTTTCGCCTTCACTGGCATACTTATTGCCCATAGGCCTGAGTTGAGAAGTGTGCTACACTTCACACAGTTTCACCATCTTTAACCCGGCCTCCCTCCCAGGCCGTGCATCACAAGGAGGCAAACGGGACGCCAGCACCGTTATACCCCGGAGCCGCACCGGACCAAGGCGGCAAGGTCCGCATAGAGTGTTTCAACCATCGTAGCGCGATCGAGAGGAGGATTGGAGCAATGGCAGGCAAAAAGATATACAAAACGCTGTATTTCTGGGTCTTGTTCGGCATCGCCTTGGGCGTCATCATCGGCCTCATCCCTGAGACCAAGGCTTTCGCCAGCAAGCTCGAACCCTTAGCCAAGACCTTCATCAAGATGGTCAAGATGGTCATCGCCCCCATCATCTTCTGCACGGTCGTGACCGGCATCGCCAAGATGGGCGACATGGGCAAGGTCGGCCGCGTGGGCATCAAGGCCATGCTCTACTTCTGGACCATGACCCTCTTCGCCCTGGGCATCGGCCTGGCCGTGGTCAACGTCACCAAGCCCGGCGTGGGCATGGACGAATACGCCCAGAAGATGCAGGCGGACGCCGCCGGCATGAAGAAGGTCGAGGCCTACGCGGGCGAAACCAAGAAACTGACCACCGTCGACTTCCTCACCAACATCGTGCCTGACTCCGTGGTGGGCGCCTTCTCCAAGGGCGACATCCTGCAGGTGCTCTTCTTCTCCATCCTCTTCGGTACCGGCCTTTCCGCCCTGGGCGACCGCGCAAGGCATGTCACGCAATTCATAGACGAATTTGCCAAAGGCATGTTCAAGGTCGTGCATTACGTCATGTACTTCGCGCCCTTCGGCGCCTTCGGCGCCATGGCCGTGGTGGTCTCCACCCAGGGGGTGGACGCCTTGCTGGCCTTGGGCAGGCTCATGATAGACGTGTACGCGACCTGCCTGCTGTTCATCTTCGTGGTGCTCTGGGCCGTCTGCAAGCTGGCCGGTTTCTCGCTGTGGAAGTACCTGAAGTACATCTCCGAAGAGATCCTGCTGGTGCTCGGCACCTCCTCCTCCGAGGCGGCGCTGCCCCGCATGATGGCCAAGATGGAAAACGCCGGAGCGGACCAGTCCGTGGTGGGCCTCACCCTGCCCATGGGCTACTCCTTCAACCTGGACGGCACCTGCATCTACCTGACCATGGCCACCGTGTTCCTGGCCCAGGCCACCAACACGCCCCTGACCATGGCCGACCAGCTCTACGTTCTGTTCGTGCTCCTGCTGACCTCCAAGGGCGCGGCCGCGGTCACCGGCGGCGGCTTCATCACTCTGGCGGCCACGCTGGGCGCGGTGGGCAACATCCCCCTGGCCTCGCTGACCCTGCTGCTGGGCGTCGACCGTTTCATGTCCGAAGCCCGCGCCATCACCAACCTGATCGGCAACGGCGTGGCCACCCTGGTGGTCGCCGGCTGGGAAGGCGCGCTGGACAAGGCCAAACTGCAGTGCGTCCTTAACGGAGACATCACCGGCGATTACTCCGACGATCCCGAGGACGCGCTCATCGCCGAGCACAGCGGTGTCAAAACCGATTGCACCATTCCTAAAGCCTAACGACTAGAAAAGCGGAGAAAGTAAATGTCCATACCGTCCATTGCAACCCACAAGCCAGTGGTCAGCTGCAAGTGCGCCGCGTATCTGGACTGGCTCCAGATGCTCTCCGGGGCCTGCCTGATCATGTTCATGTGGGCGCACCTGTGTCTGGTTTCCAGCGTGATCATCGGCCCCGGCGTGATGAACGCCATCGCGGAGTTCTTCGAAGTGACCAAGATGGTTCATTTCGGCGGCCCGGTGATCTTCATGGTCTTCCTGCTGCACTTCGTGCTCGCGGCCCGCAAGATCCCCTTCACCTCCAAACAGCAGGGCGTCATGCTGGCCAACGCCAAGCGCATGCACCACCAGGACACCTGGCTGTGGGTCGTCCAGGCCGTCACCGCCATGATCATCCTGATCATGGGCGCGGCCCACATGTGGGTGGTGCTCTCCGACCTGCCCATCACCGCCCAGAAGAGCGCAGCGCGCATCCAGAACGGGCTGTGGATGCTCTTCTACCTGGTGCTGCTGCCCATGGTGGAGCTGCACGTGGGCATCGGGTTCTACCGCATCATGATCAAGTGGGGCATCATCGACAGCAAGGGCAGGTTCGGCTTCAAGAAGAAGGAGAACATGCTCACCGCGATCATGATCGGCATCGGCGTGATCACCTTGCTGCGCTTCTGGTTCCTCGCCATCAAATAAGGATAACGCCATGCAAATCATACAAACCGACCTGTTGTGCATCGGCGCCGGCCTCGCCGGCGAGCGCGTGGCCATCGAGGCCGCCGAGAACGGCTTCTCCGTCATCTGCCTTTCCCTGGTCCCCGCGAGGCGGTCCCACTCCTCGGCGGCCCAGGGCGGTATGCAGGCGGCGTTGGGCAACTCGGCCATGGGCGAAGGCGACAGCCCGGACGTGCACTTCGCCGACACGGTGAAGGGCTCCGACTGGGGCGCCGACCAGGAATGCGCGCGCATCTTCGTGGACACCGCGCCCATCGCCATGCGCCAGATGGCCTTCTGGGGCGTGCCCTGGAACCGCGTGGTGCCCGGCGAGCAGACCTACTACAAGGGCGGCAAGCCGTTCACCGCCTATGAGAAGCCCGAGAACGAGGGCCTGATCCACTCGCGCAGCTTCGGCGGCACCGCCAAGTGGCGCACCTGCTACACCTCCGACGGCACCGGCCACGCCGTGCTCTACACCCTGGACAACCGCGCAGCGCAGATGGGCGTCCAGGTGCACGACAAGACCGAGGCCATCGCCCTGATCCACGACGGCGAGACCTGCATGGGCGCCATCGTGCGCGACCTCAAGACCGGCGAGCTGCGGGCCTACCTCTCCCGCGCGACGCTGATCGCCACGGGCGGCTACGGGCGCATCTACCGCGAGTCCACCAACGCGGTGATCTGCGACGGCGGCGGCATGATCGCGGCCCTGGATACCGGCGTGGTGCCCTTCGGCAACCCCGAGGCCATCCAGTTCCACCCCACGGGCATCGTGCCCACCGACATCCTGGTGACCGAAGGCTGCCGCGGCGACGGCGGCACCCTGCTCGACGTCAACCAGTACCGCTTCATGCCGGACTACGAGCCCGAAAAGGCCGAGCTGGCCTCCCGCGACGTGGTCTCGCGCCGCATGACCGAGCACATGCGCAAGGGCCTCGGCGTCAAGAGCCCCTACGGCGACCACCTCTGGCTGGACATCCGCCACCTGGGCGAGAAGCACATCACCACCAAGCTGCGCGAAGTGCAGGAGATCTGCGAGTCCTTCCTGGGCGTGGACCCCGTGCACCAGCTCATCCCGGTGCGGCCCACGCAGCACTACTCCATGGGCGGCGTGCGCACCAACAAGGACGGCGCGGCCTACGGGCTCAAGGGCCTGTTCTCGGCCGGCGAAGCCGCCTGCTGGGACATGCACGGCTTCAACCGCCTGGGCGGCAACTCCCTGGCGGAGACCATCGTGGCCGGCATGTGGGTGGGCGGCAAGGTGGTCGAGTTCCTGGCCGGAACCGACACCACCTTCAACACCGCCGCCATCCGCGCGGCCTACGAGAAGCAGGCCGCGCGCATCCAGGCCCTGATCAAGGGCCAGAACGGCAACGAGAACGTCTACGCCGTGCGCAACGCCATGTTCGACACCATCATGAAGGGTGCGGGCATCTTCCGTAACGGCACGGACCTCACCGAGAGCGTCACAAAACTCCAGGAGATCCTGCAGCGCGCCCGCAAGGTGGGCCTGCGTTCCAACGGCCTGGGCGCCAACGCCGAGCTGGGCCTGGCCCTGAAGATCGAGGGCATGGTCAAGCTGGCCCAGTGCGTGTGCTACGCCGCGCTGCAGCGCACCGAGTCGCGCGGCGCTCACACCCGCGAGGACTTCCCCGAACGCAACGACCGCGACTGGCTCAACCGCACCCTGGCCACCTGGGCTAACGCGTCCGACGATCTGCCGACCCTCAATTACGAAGCGGCCACCACGGTCTTCGAAATTCCGCCCGGCGAGCGCGGCTACGGCGGCGGCAAGATCATCCCCATGGACAATCCCCCCCAGGCCACCCCTGCGGGCAAGAAGGCCTAAGGCAGCGAGGAGATAACAATGGCCAGAATGCTCAAGTTCAACATCTTCCGCTATAACCCGCAGGACCCGAAATCGGTCCCGCACATGCAGTCGTTCACCATCGACGAAACGGAGTCCATGACCCTGTTCATCGTGCTGAACCGCCTGCGCGAAGAGCAGGACCCCTCCCTGCAGTTCGACTTCTGCTGCCGCGCCGGCATCTGCGGCGCCTGCGGCATGGTGGTCAACGGCCGCCCCGGCCTTGCCTGCCACACCAAGACCAAGGACCTGCCCGAGGAAGTCACCCTGATGCCCCTGCCGGTGTTCAAGCTGGTGGGCGACCTCTCGGTGGATACCGGCACCTGGTTCCGGGGCATGTACCAGCGCGTGAAATCCTGGTGCGAGACCAAGAAGGTCTTCGACCCCAACGCCCAGGAAGAGCGCATGGACAACGCCCTTGCCGAGAAGATCTACGAGCTCGACCGCTGCATCGAATGCGGCTGCTGCGTGGCGGCCTGCGGCACGGCGCTCATGCGCGAGGACTTCCTCGGCGCCACGGCGCTCAACCGCGTGGCCCGCTTCATGCTCGACCCGCGCGACGAGCGCACCGAGCAGGAGTACTTCGACATCGTCGGCACCGACGAAGGCATCTTCGGCTGCATGGGCCTGCTGGCCTGCGAAGACGTCTGCCCCAAGTACCTGCCCCTGCAGGACGTGCTGGGCCGCCTGCGCCAGCGCATGGCCTTCGCCGCGGTGAACAACATCCTGCCCAGCTTCCTCAGAAAGGAAGTGAAGCTGTAGCGGCGCGGGGCGGCGGCGGCTCCATCCCCGCCGCCGCCCGCAATCGGACACCATACGGGGAAAAGGGGGAGGCGTCCTCCCCCACCCTGCGGACAAATGACCGCAGGCCCCCTCAAGGAGACACAATGCGTACGATCAAAGCGCAGACCGTAATCGACTCGGTGGCCCAGATGTGCATCTCGGCCAACCGGGAGCTGCCGGAAGACGTCGTGCGGACCTTCAAGGCCCGCATGGAGGCCGAGGTCAACCCGGCCGCCAAGGAGACCTTCCGCCAGCTGCTGGAGAACTCCGACCTCTCCAAGGAGACGGGCCTCCCCCTCTGCCAGGACTGCGGCCTCGCCGTGTTCTTCGTGGAGATGGGCGAGGACGCCCGCGTGGAAGGCATGGGCATCCGCCAGGCCATCACCGAGGGCATGATCAAGGGCTACCAGGAAGGCTATCTGCGCAAGTCCTCCTGCGACGCCTTCACCCGCAAGAACACCGGCGACAACTCCCCGGCGATCATCCACTTCGACCTGGTCCCCGGCGACAAGATCAAGATCTGGATGATGGCCAAGGGCGGCGGCTCCGAGAACATGAGCCGCGTGATGATGTTCCCCCCCGCCGCGGGCTGGAAGGGCCTGCGCGAGTTCATCATCAACCGCGTGGCCGAAGCCGGCCCCAACCCCTGCCCCCCGATCCTGGTGGGCGTGGGCATCGGCGGCAACTTCGAGCTGGCGGCCATCAACTCCAAGAAGGCCCTGCTGCGCGAAATCGACGACACACATCCCGACCCCGAGGTCGCCAAGCTGGAGGCCGAACTTCTCGCCTCCATCAACAAGCTGGGCGTGGGCCCCATGGGTCTTGGCGGCGACACCACCTGCCTGGGCGTGAAGATCATGGTGGCCCCGTGCCACCTGGCGAGCCTGCCCCTGGCCGTGAACATCCAGTGCCACTCCGCGCGGCACAAGGAGGTCGTGCTGTAATGGCCGAATACAACCTGACCACCCCCCTGACCGACGCGGACATCGAGCAGCTCAAGAGCGGCGACGTGGTGTTCATCACCGGCACCATCTACACCGGCCGCGACGCCGCGCACAAACGCCTGGTGGACTCCCTGGACAAGGGCGAGGCCCTGCCCTTCGACCTCAAGGGCGCGCTGATCTACTACGTGGGACCCAGCCCCGCGCCCCCGGGGCGGCCCATCGGCTCGGCCGGGCCCACCACCTCCTACCGCATGGACACCTACGCCCCGCGCCTGCACGCGCTGGGCCTCAAGGGCACCATCGGCAAGGGCAAGCGCTCCCAGGAGGTCAAGGACGCCATGATCGCCAACAAGGCCGCCTACTTCGGGGCCACCGGCGGCGCTGGCGCCCTGCTCTCCCTGGCCATCAAGGGCGCCAAGGTCATCGCCTATGACGACCTGGGCCCCGAGGCCATCCGCGAACTGACCGTCGAGAAGTTCCCCCTGCTGGTCATCAACGACTGCCACGGCGGCGAACTCTACGCCAAACCCAACCTGGAGGCCGCCCTCGCCGGGTAGCCCACCACACCCATGGGGACCGGTCCGCCTCCGCCAACCGGCGGACCGGTCTTCCCGCAAGGGCGCGAACCTCGCGCCCTTGCGGGAAGGTCCAGGCCCCATCCGGAGACCGAGGCTGGCTGGCAGGCTCTTACGCCTTCGGAACGAATCAGGACGGGACACCAGGCTTTTCCACGGCGAGCGCGGGGGACGCGTTTGGGAGGACGCCCCCCCGCACCGCCACCAGGAACCGGCCCGCTCCAGGCCTCCACGGTTTCAACCCCGGCAGGGTCGGACGCTCTCCCGAACCTTCCCGGCGGCGACGGCCGGACGCAAGTCAGGTTCCACACCCCGCGCCGCTTCACTTTCAGGAAGTATTGCGGCAGGAATGCAGCGCCGGTTTTTCCCCGGCGGCCCCAGAGAAGAGACCGCCCAAGGAGTTGCGCCATGCCTTCTAAAATCGTCAGAAAAAGAAGCCTGATCCCAGGCCAGACCAGCGAACTGGTCCTCGACGCGCCGCAGATTGCGGCCAAAGCCAAACCCGGAAATTTCGTGATCCTGCGCGTGTGCGAGAACGGGGAACGCATCCCGCTCACCATCGCGGACACAGACAAACAGGCCGGCACCATCACCATCGTCTACCTGGTGCTGGGCAAGACCACCGCCCACCTCGAGACCCTCAAGGAGGGCGACGAGATCGTCGATCTCTGCGGCCCCCTCGGCAAGGACACCGACATCCACAAGATGAGCGGCCCGGTGATCTGCGTGGGCGGCGGCACGGGCATCGCGGCCATGCACCACATCGCCAAGGGCCACCACATGGCCGGCAACTACGTGATCGCGGTCATCGGCGCACGCTCCAAGGACCTGCTGCTCTTCCATGACGAGCTGAGCAAGTTCGCCGACGAGGTGCTCGTCTCCACCAACGACGGCTCCTTCGGGGTGCAGGGCATGGTCACGGACCTGCTCAAGGAGCGCCTCGAATCGGACCCCACCGTGGCCGAGGTCGTGGCCGTCGGCCCCGTGCCCATGATGGAGGCCGTGGCCCGCGTGACCAAGCCCTTCGGCGTGAAGACCACGGTGAGCCTCAACTCCATCATGGTGGACGGCATCGGCATGTGCGGCGCCTGCCGCGTTTCCGTGGGCGGCAAGACCAAGTTCGCCTGCGTGGACGGCCCCGAATTCGACGGCCAGGAAGTCGACTTCAAGGAACTGGGCAGCAGGCTCCAGGCGTTTAAGACCATGGAACAGATTTCCTACGAGGAGTTCAAGAAAAGCCATGTGTGCACATGCTCCAACAAATAAGAAGGTAGGCAGCAAGGCCCCCCGCACCGCCATGCCGGAGCAGGATCCGCGCCAGCGCGTGGGCAACTTCTCCGAGGTGACCACGGGCTACACCCCCGAAATGGCCCTGGCCGAGGCCCAGCGCTGCCTGCAGTGCAAGAAGCCCCTGTGCCGCAAGGGCTGCCCCGTGGAGATCGACATCCCGGGCTTCATTTCCCAAATTGTCGAAGGCGACCTGGATCAGGCCTACAAGGTGCTGCGCGACACCAACTCCCTGCCCGCGGTCTGCGGCCGGGTCTGCCCCCAGGAGACGCAGTGCGAGGGCTCGTGCATCCTGGGCAAGAAGGGCGAACCAGTGGCCATCGGCCGCCTGGAGCGCTTCGTGGCCGACACCTTCATGGCCAAGGACGCCTGCGAGGAGATCACCGGGGCCCAGGCCTGCCACCTGGAACGCGAGGACATCAAGGTGGCCTGCATCGGCGGCGGCCCCTCCAGCCTGACCGTGGCGGGCTACCTTTCCGCCCTGGGCATCAAGGTGCACGTGTTCGAGGCCCTGCACGAGGTGGGCGGGGTGCTGGTCTACGGCATCCCCGAGTTCCGCCTGCCCAAGGCCATCGTGCGCCGCGAGATCGACGCCATGCGCGCACTCGGCGTGGAGTTCCACACCAACTGGGTGGGCGGCAAGACCATCACCGTGGACGACCTCAAGGCCCAGGGCTTCAACGCCATCTTCATCGGCGTAGGCGCGGGCCTGCCCAAGTTCCTGCGGGTGCCCGGCGAGAACCTGATCGGCGTGTTCTCGGCCAACGAGTACCTGACCCGCGTGAACCTGGGCCGGGCCTACGAGTTCCCCAAGAGCGACACCCCGGCCTACACGGGCAAGAACGTGGTGGTCTTCGGCGCGGGCAACGTGGCCATGGACGCCGCGCGCACGGCCATGCGCCTGGGCGCGGACAAGGTCTCCATCGCCTACCGCCGCACCGAGAACGAGATGCCCGCCCGCCTGGAGGAGCTGCACCACGCCAAGGACGAGGGCCTGGAGCTGCTCTGTCTGCACGCGCCCATCGAGTTCAAGGGCGACGAGAAGGGCTGGCTCAAGTCCATCGTGCTCCAGAAGATGGAGCTGGGCGAACCCGACGAGTCGGGCCGCTGCTCCCCCGTGGCCTGCGACGGGCAGTTCTGCGAGATCCCCTGCGACATGGCCGTCATCGCCGTGGGCACGGGCTCCAACCCGCTCATCGGGCAGACCACTCCAGGTCTGGAACTGAACAAGTGGGGCTACATCGTGGTCAACGAGGAGACTGGAGAGACCTCAATTCCCAACGTGTATGCGGGCGGCGACATCGTCACCGGCGCGGCCACCGTCATCTCGGCCATGGGCGCGGGACGCAGGGCCGCCAAGGAAATCGCCAAGAGGCTTCTCGGCTAAATTGATTTGAGGGACGGCCCCTCGGAACCGCCTGGCACCGGCGCACAGGCGAACGGGCGAGCGCGAATGTCACGAAAGGCGGGTGGTCCGCCCTGGTGACTTCCGTCTGTGCCAGGCGTTTCCGAGGGGCCGTCAACACTATGTAATCCTTCGCATAGACAGCAAAGTGTCATTTTGATACACTCGTGTTATTTTGACACAAACCGTTAAAATCACGTAATTTATATCCTCAGAGACTTGCCTAAAACTTCTGGGCGCACTAGTTTCTTTCGCAGCACTCCCCGAAATCACTTTTTTACACAAGGCGGGCTGGTTTCTATGCACGTCATCAATTTGAGCAAGACTCGCGACCAGGACTTCATCTCCCGCGTGGAGCGGGAGTCGGGGCAGAACCTGAGCCTGTGCTATCAGTGCGGCAACTGCACGGCGGGCTGCCCTGTGACCTTCGTCTACGACATCCCGGTGCACCAGATCGTGCGGCTGTGCCAGGCAGGCCAGAAGGACGCCGTGCTCGGCTGCCACTCCCTCTGGCTGTGCGCCAGTTGCCAGTCCTGCACGACGCGCTGCCCCAACTCCATCGACGTGGCCCACATCATGGATACGCTCAGGCACATGGCCCGGCGCGACGGCTACGCCACGGAGTACGGGGTCAAGTCCTTCACGGACAGCTTCCTGGAGACCGTGGAGCGCCATGGCCGCGCCTTCGAGCTGGGACTCATGATGCTCTACACCATGAAGACCGGCAAATTCTGGACCGACGTGGACCTGGCCCCGGCCATGCTCACCAAAGGCAAGCTCGGGTTCAAGCCCCACCCCATCCAGAACAAGGAAGCCATATCCAAGATATTCAAGCGGTTCAGAGAGGAGTTCGCCCAGTGACGACCCTGCGCTACGCCTACTACCCCGGCTGCTCCGGCCTGGGTACGTCCAAGGAATACGACATGTCCACGCGGGCCGTATGCGAGGCCCTGGGCATGGAGCTCATCGACATCCCCGACTGGAGCTGCTGCGGCTCCTCCCCGGCCCACACCGTGGACGACCGCCTGGCGGGCGCGCTCTCGGCCCGCAACCTGGTCCAGGCCGGAGACATCGAGGGCGTCGACGCCATCATCACCCCCTGCCCCAGCTGCCTGGCCAACCTCAAGACCGCCCGCCACCGCCTGCAGAAGCCCGAGTTCCGCGCTGAGGTGAACAAGCTGCTGGAGCGGCCTGTGCACGGCGACATCCTGCCGGTGAAGTCCGTGCTGCAGGTCATCCTGGAGGATGTGGGCATGGAGGAGCTGCGCTACCGCGTGCGCAACCCCCTCAAGGGCATGTCCATCGCCCCCTACTACGGCTGCATCATGAACCGCCCGCCCAAGATCATGGAGTTCGACAGCCACGAGAACCCCATGGCCCTGGATACCATCCTGGAGGCCCTGGGCGCCACGGTTGCCCCCTTCAACCTCAAGGTGGAGTGCTGCGGGGCATCCTTCGGCGTGGCCCGGCGCGACATCGTGGAGCGGCTCTCGGGCAAGCTTCTGAACCTGGCGGCCGAGAACAAGGCCCAGGCCATGGTCACGGCCTGCCCGCTGTGCCAGATGAACCTGGACGCCCGCCAGAACCAGATCAACGTCGCCAACAGCACCAACCACGTCATGCCGATCTTCTACTTCACGCAGCTCATCGGGCTGGCGCTGGGCTTCTCGCAGAGCCAGATGGGGTTGGAAAAACTCGTCGTGAGCCCCCGGGAGCTTCTCGCCGGCGCAGCCGGATGATCCGGGCGAGGCATACAAACGTCTCCAGGAGAAGTGCAAGGCCATGAAAATCGGAGTCTTCATCTGCCACTGCGGTTCCAACATCGCCGGTACCGTGGACGTGGCCAAAGTGGCCGAAATGGCCAAGTCCCTGCCCGAGGTGGCCTTCGCTTCGGACACCATGTACGCCTGTTCCGAACCCGGCCAGGAAGGCATCATCAACGCCATCAAGGAGAAGGGCCTGGACGGCGCGGTGGTCGCATCCTGCACGCCGCGCATGCACGGCCCCACCTTCATGCGCACGGTGGCGCGGGCGGGCCTGAACCCCTACATGTTCGAGATGGCCAACATCCGCGAGCACGTCTCCTGGATCGGCAAGGACAAGGAAGCCAACACCGCCAAGGCGCTCGACCTCGTGCGCATGGCCGTGGCCAAGCTGGCCCGCAACAAGCCGCTCTACTCCAAGAGCTTCGCCATCAACAAGCGCGTGCTGGTGCTGGGCGGCGGCGTGGCGGGCATCCAGGCCGCGCTGGACTGCGCGGACGGCGGCCTGGAGGTGGTGCTGGTTGAGAAGACCACCACCATCGGCGGCAAGATGGCCAAGCTGGACAAGACCTTCCCCACCGTGGACTGCTCCTGCTGCATCCTCGGCCCCAAGATGGTCGACGTGGCCCAGCACCCCAACATCACGCTCTACGCCAGCGCGGAAGTGGACGAGATAAACGGCTACGTGGGCAACTTCCAGGTCAAGGTGCGCCAGAAGCCCACCTACGTGGACTGGAAGCTCTGCACCGGCTGCGGGGCCTGCATGGAAAAATGCCCCAGCAAGAAGAGCCCGGACCACTTCAACGAACTGGTGGGCACCACCACGTCCATCAACATCCCGTTCCCGCAGGCC
>JBKICO010000075.1:0-3428 GCA_046567065.1 Acidobacteriota bacterium | reverse complement strand
TGCGGCTGGAGCGCCAGACGCGCCTCTCCCTGCTGGCCGAGTCCTGTAGGATCGCCTTCCCGGTGCTGGCCGCGCTGCTGCTGGCGGCCTGCGTATCGCCCCGCCGCTTCCTGGCCCCGGCGCTGGCCTCCCTGGCTTGCTTCGCCCTCTATTCACTGGCGGCCCCCGCACCAAGCGGGGCGCAATCCGGCGACAACCGCTGGTACCTGCCCACCGCCTCCGCCCTGCTGCACGGGGACATGGGCCTTGAAGCGTACGAGGCGCGCCTGGCAGGCATCCGGGCCATGTCGGTGCGCGCCCTGCCGGACGGCCGTGTGGTGAACTACTATCCTCCCGGGCTCTCCCTGGCCCTGGTGCCCTTGGCCGCCTGGAGCGCACAGCTCGACGCGCCCGAGGCCCTGGTGGCCGAGGCCTCGGCCAAGCTGATCGCCGCGCTGGCCGTGGGGCTTTTCCTGTCCGTCTGCCTGCGCCTGGGGTTGGGGTGGGGCCTGGCCTGGCTGGCGGCTGCCGTGTTCGCACTGTGCACCAGCCAGTTCTCGATCCACGCCGGGGCGCTGGCCTCGCACAACCTGGCCTGCCTGCTATCCCTGGCCATGCTGCGCCTGCTCCTGGAGGGGGGCGGTGGCCAGGCCTGGGGCCTGGCCCTCCTGGGCGTTTTCGGTGTCATGGTCCGCCACGACATGGCCTTCATGCTCCTGGGCAGCGCGGCGGCCTTGTGGCTGGACGACCGCCGCGCGCTCATCCGCTTCGCCTGCTGGTGCGCCCTGTTCGCCGCCGCCTGGCTGGGCCTGAACCACTGGATGTATGGGGCCTTGCTGCCTCCCTACATGCTGGAGCAAGGGCCGTCAGGAAGCCTGGCGGCGGCCCCGGCCACGCTTCTGGGGCTCCTCGCCAGCCCCAACCGGGGGCTTCTGGTCTACAACCCGGTGTTTCTGCCGGGGCTTTGCTACGCCCTCTGGCGCGTTTGGCATCCTCGCGCCGATTACGGCCCGGGCCGGGGAGCGGGCCAGAGAGCCGGGTGGGGGGCCTCACTGGCCCTGCTCGCCTTCCTCGGCGCGCTCTCCATGTTTCCCATGTGGTGGGGCGGGTGGTCCTACGGGCCGCGCCTGTTCGGGAGCATGTACGGGGTGCTCGCCGTGTTGAGCGTTCTGGGGCTGCGCGCATTCCTGGGGCGCATTCCAGCCCCCGGGCGAAGGCTGGCGGCGGCCGCGTTGCTGTTGCCGCTGCTCGCCTGGAGCGGCTTTGCGAACCTGAAGGGGGCTGTGGTGGGCGACTCCTGGAACGGGGCGCCCCAGGACGTGAACGTCCACCCCGAGCGCCTCTGGGACTGGGACGACATGCAGATCCTGCGGGACGACGAAGTGCTGCGCGAAGTGCTGCGCCGGGCTTTACACGGCGATTGAGCGGATTTATCTTTATCATCTGTGCGTTGTCACAATCCATGGAGGTATCATGACCCGCATCCTCAATCCGCTCCTGTTCGCCGTTCTGGCGCTGGTTTTCATCTGTTCCCAGGCCTCGGCCGCCAAGGACAAGCCCGACATCGCCGGTTGGGAGAAGGGCGGAACCTACGACAAGTTCTATGACGCCAAGGAGGCCGACTCCTTCAAGGGCAAGGTGGAGCAGATCATCGAGATCGTGCCCCTGCCCGGCATGGCCAAAGGCGTCGGGCTGGTGGTCCGCGACAAGAAGGACAACAAGACCGAGACCGTGCACCTTGGCCCCAAGGACTTCGTCGACGTCGAGAGCATAGGCCTGCGCACGGGCGACACCGTGAAGGTCAGCGGCGTGTGGGCCACCATCGGCGGCAAGGAGGTCGTGATGGCCTCCAAGATCAAGAAGGACGAAGGCGAGGAGCTCAAGGTCCGCCGCTCCAAGGACGGCACCCCCTGGTGGACGCTCAGCGCCGAGGAGCTCGCCCAGGAAAAGAAGGCGGCCAACTAGCGTGCGCCGCGCAGCGCCCTTCCTCCTGCTGGCCCTGGCCGCCGTGTTCGCCTGGGGTTGCGCCCCCAAGGCCGCGCCTGTGGCCGCCATGCCCGAGGCCGCCGCGCCCACATGGAAGCCCGGCGACTACTGGGAGTTCACCGGCAACAACCGCAGCGCCTTCGCCGTCTCCGACCGCATGGAGGTCGCCTCAGTGGGGGACGGGATCGTGCTGCGCGGCCGGGGCGACATAGGCAGGCAGACCACCCTGGCCGCCGACCTCTCCGTCACCGGCACCAAGGGCGGCAAGATCTCCTACGGGGTCATCAGCGGCAAGGACGCCTACCTGATCTTCCCCATGAAGGTGGGGGCCAGCCAGACCTTCCGCCACAGCGCCACCACGCCCAAGGGGACCCAGAACTACACCATGACCGTCACCGTGGAGGCCGCCGAAGAGGTCACCGTGCCCGCCGGAACCTTCAAGGCCTTCCGCCTGCGCGTGGCCAAGAAGAACGACACCGGTTGGACCGGGGACTACATGATGTGGTACTCGCCGGAAGTGGGGTACTTCGTGCGCATCGTCGACACCCAGGGCAACCAGGTGTCGCTGGTGCGGTACGGGCGCTGAAAGGCGCGAGGCAGAGAATGACAAAGCCGGAAGGACGCGAGTCCTTCCGGCTTTTTTGTGGGCAAACCAGGGGGGAGGCCTCCGGCGGCCAAAGGACGAAGTCCTGACTTCGTCCCTCTGCACTCCCGTATTGCTTCGCGCCGTCCGGCGGTTAGTTCTTTTCCAGCGCGATCAGGTCGTCCAGGGTCTCGCGCCTGCGGGCCAGCTTCACCGTGTCGCCGTCCACCAGCACCTCGGCCGCCCTGGGGCGGGAGTTGTAGTTGGAGGACATGGTGAATCCGTAGGCTCCGGCCGAGAACACGGCCAGCAGCTCGCCACGCTCCACGGCGGGGATGTTGCGGTCCTTGGCGAGGAAGTCGCCGGATTCGCAGATGGGGCCGACAACGTCCACGTCCACGTCCGGGCGGCCCTTGGGCTCGACCTCGCGGATGGCGTGGAAGGAGCCGTAAAGCGAGGGGCGCACCAGGTCGTTCATGCCCGCGTCCACGATGATGAAGTCCTTGGTGGGGGTCTTCTTGGTGTAGACCACCTCGGTGAGCAGGATGCCGGAGTTGCCCGCGATCACGCGGCCGGGCTCCAGGATCACGGTCATGGGGTGGTCCTTGAGGACCTTCACCAGGGCGTTGCCGAACTCGGTGGGGTGGGGGGGCTCCTCGTCGTTGTAGGGGATGCCCAGGCCGCCGCCAAGGTCCAAATGGGTGATGTTCAGGCCCAGGCCGCTCAGGCGCTCGTGGAAGCTCATGATGCGGTCCAACGCCTCCAGGAAGGGGTCCAGGCTGGTGAGCTGGGAGCCGATGTGGCAGTCGATGCCGATGGGCTCGATGCCGGGTAGGGCCATGGCCCGCTGGTAGGTGGCCAGGGAGGACTCGATGTCCAG
>JBKICO010000074.1:0-7833 GCA_046567065.1 Acidobacteriota bacterium | reverse complement strand
GGCTACGACATCGTCGACCTGCCCCACATGGACAGCTGGTGGCCCCTGGCCTACCCCGACGAAGAGTACCGCGCCCTCGTGCGCGAAGGCTGGCGGAACAGGATGTCTCTCGCGCACATCCCCGCGAAGCCGTTCGAAGTCACCTGCAAGGACCGCTCGACCCGCCACGTGGAAATATCGGGAACCAACATCGGCGAGAACATCCTGATCCTCTTCCGGGACGTCACCGAGCAGCATCTGGCCGCCATCCGGCTGCGCGAAAGCGAGGAGAACCTCCAGACCATCTTCGATTCCGTGAGCGAGTGCATCTTCGTGCACGATATCGGCACGGGTGCCCTGCTGGACGTGAACAAGAGGGCCTGCGAGACCTACGGCTACACCCATGAGGAGATGCTGGCCCTGGATGTGGGCCGCCTCAGCTCCGGCGAGCCGCCCTACGACCTGCACCATGCCATCGAATTCATGCGCAGGGCCACCGCGGGCCAGCCCCAGACCGTGGAATGGCACGCCCGCAAGCGGTCCGGGGAGCGGTTCTGGATGGAGGTCTCCTGCCAGGTGGCCCGTATCGGCCAGCAGGACCGGCTCATAGTCTCCGCGCGCGACATTTCCGACCGCAAGCAGGCCCAGGAGGCCATGCTGCGGGAGAAGGCCTTCTCCGAGGCGGTCATGGACTCCATCCCGGGGCTGCTCTACGTCTACGACGACAAGGGCCGCCTGGTGCGCTGGAACAAAAAGCATTCCGAGCTCACCGGCTTCTCCGACGAGGAGCTTTCCCGCATGACGCTCTTCGACTGGTATAAGGACGACCCCGACGAAATAGCCAACATCACCGCAGCCGTGGCGCGCATCCCGGTGGACGGCTATTCCGAGGCCGAGGGCAACCTGCAGTGCAAGGACGGCACGAAACGGCTGTTCCTGTTCACCGCAGTGCCGCTGACCATGGAGGGCAAGGACTACTTCACCGGCATCGGCATCGACATCACCGAACGCAAGCGCATGTACGAGCTCATGGTCCAGACCGAAAAGATGATGAGCATCGGAGGGCTGGCCGCGGGCATGGCCCACGAGATCAACAACCCCCTCTCCGCCATTTTGCAGAGCGCCCAGGTGCTCAGGATGCGTCTGTTCTCCGAGGTCTCGGCCAACAAGGCCGCCGCCGAGGCCAGCGGCTGCGCCATGGCCCGCCTGCGGGACTACCTGGAGAGGCGCAACATCCCCCGGATGCTCGAAAGCATCGAGGAGGCCGGGCGCAGGGCCGCGCGCATCGTGGCCCACATGCTGGAGTTCAGCCGCAAGGCCGAGTCCACCAAGGAACCGGTGCCTGTGGGCGAACTGTTCGCCAAGGCCGTGGAGTTCTGCTCCAACGACTACGACCTGAAGAAGAAGTACGACTTCCGCAAGATCGGCATCCACACCCAAATCGAGGAAGGCCTGCCCCCCGTGCCCTGCACGGCCACCCAGATCGAGCAGGTGCTCATGAACCTGCTCAGGAACGCGGCCCAGGCCATGAACACCGCCCAGGAGAACGGCCGCCAGCCCCGCATAGAACTCCTGGCGCATCGCGAAGGCGACAACGCCGTGCTGGAGGTGGCCGACAACGGCCCAGGCATGCCCGAGGCCGTGCGCAAGCGCGTGTTCGAACCCTTCTTCACCACCAAGGCCACGGGCGAGGGCACGGGCCTGGGGCTTTCGGTCTCCTATTTCATCATCGTGGACAACCACAAGGGCGCCATCGAGGTGGAGTCCGTCCCCGGGGCGGGCACCCGCTTCACCATCCGCCTGCCCCTGCACCCCAAGGGCTGAGCGCCGCCACGGGCGCGAGAAAAACAAAGAGCCCCGCCGGGAGGATTATCCCGGCGGGGCCTTGCTTGTTGCCGCTTCAGCCGATCAGGACTTCAGGGTCTTCTCGATCCAGTCGTCGAGCTTCCTGCCCTTGCCCTCGAAACGATCCTTGAACTTGCCCCTGCGCTCCTGCTTGAGCTGGGCCAGCTTGGCCTTCTGCTCCTGGGTGAGCACCGCGTCGATGCTGGCCTTGACTTTGCCCATGTGCACCGCCAGCTCCTCCCCGGCCTTGGAAACGGCCTGGGCGGCCTTGCGGACCGCGGCCTCGTCGCCGGGGGTGGAGTCCATCACGGCGTGCATGCCGTCCATGGCCTTGCGCATGGTTTCGCGCAGGGCCTTGCCCTGTTCGCGGCTGTCCTCGAGGATCTGGGCCACGGAGCGCTTCTGCTCCCCGGAGAGGCCAAGCTCCTCCGTCATCTTGATTATGCCTCGCCCGCCGTCGTGCATGAAGCCTCCGCCCGGATGCGGCGGCATCTGCGGGGCGTCCTGCGCCGCGTAGGCCGACACGGCCAGCGCGGCCACAACCGCCAGTGCTGCTGCGAAACGTTTCATTCCGATAACCTCCGAGAGTGATTCGATGCGAACGCGTTCGTTGTCATAGTGCCTTCCCGGCCCCATTCGGTTACAACGCACTTCCACGTTGCGTGGACCCGCCCGGGAGCGCTATGGAATCCGTGCCCGGCGTCGGAAGCCGCCATCACAACGGCAAGGAGGCCCCATGCTCACCCCGGCCCTTCGCACCTTACTGCTCTGCGCGCTCCTGCTCCCGGCGCTGGCCCACGCCCCGGCCCACTCCCAGGAGCCCGCCGCCAGGCAGGCCATCTACGTGCCCTGCTACTCCCACATCTACCATGGCATGAAAAACCAGCCCCTGGACCTGACCGTGACGCTCTCCATCCGCAACACGGACCCGGAGCGCTCCATCCGCATCGTCTCCGTGGACTACTACGACACCAACGGCGGGCTGGTGCGTTCCTATCTGACGGAGAAGACGACGCTCGGCCCCATGATGACCTGGGAGGCCATCGTGGCCGAGCGGGACCGTTCAGGCGGCTCCGGGGCCAACTTCCTGGTGCGCTGGGAGGCCGTCGGCCAGGTGAGCCAGCCCCTGGCAGAAGCCGTGATGATCGGCACCAGCTCCCAGCAGGGCATATCCTTCACTTCGCGCGGGGTGCCGGTGCGTTGAAGCCCCGCCAGGGATATTGCTTTCCGCGGAAGCACGTGTATTCATGCCTTGTCGGGCCCTGTCAGGCGCCCCCAAGGAGGAACAACCCCATGCGCACCCTGACGCTCTGCGCGCTGCTGGCGGTGCTTGCCGGCGCAGCCGGCTGTCTGGCCACGCAACCCCTGACCATCTCCGAATTCCGGGGCAACTGCTACCAGACCAGCACGGGCCGTTTCAGCGACTGCGACTCCATCGTGGTCTGCGAGGTCTACGCCTCCATGCTCGAAACCGAGGTGGCCAACGCTGAAACCTGCATGGCCGAATGCACCAAAACCCACGCCAGCCTCTTCCGGCAATACGCCTACCGAGGCTGCGGCCCCGTGGTCGACGCCGGGAACGACTGGTGTGTCCGCTACTGCCGCACCAACTACCCCCCGGCCCAGAAATGACGGGCGGGGCGGCAGGCCATACCCAACGCGCAACTCTGGAGGTTCCATATGGAATGGATCGATAAGGTGAAGAGCTTCTTCGCGGGTGAAAAGAAGGACCTGACCGACCCCGAGGTCCGCAAGGAGGCCTTCTTCCTGCTGTCCGAGATCTACGGCATCGCCCGCTGGGACGAGTTCGCCATGACGGTACGCCAGACCATCATCACCCGCCACCCCGTGCAGAAGCCCTCCTTCGCGGAGATGGAGGCGGAGATGCGGGAAGTCCACAAACTCTTCGAGCCCTGGCTGAACTGAACCAACCGGCATGGGCGCGCCACCCGCCGGGGGCGCGCCGCACAGCCGAAACGCCGAAAAGCCGGGAGGCGGGGCGCACTGCGCCCGCTCCCGGCTTCCTCCCCCCGCCACAGGCCCGGAGGGCGGCTACCCCCCCTCGCGCCGGGGCACCAGCACGTTGACCGGCTCCCGGATGGCCCGCGTCCTGGAAAGGCTCTTGAGCCTCTCCAGCATGTAGCCGCTCAACTCCAGGCCCTTGGCCATCACCAGCACCCCCTCCGGCGTGCGCGCGTCCTGCGCGAGGATCATGCCCGGCTCCAGCCCCGCCACGGGCACCTGGAGCAGCTCGTACCCCTCCTGGCGCAGCACGGTGCGCTCGAAGGCCAGGAACACGTCCTCCCCATACTCCTCCCGCCCCGCCGCAAGCTCGGCCGCCGCCTCGTCGCGGGCCATGCCGCGCTGGAGCAGGTCGTCGAAGTCCTGGGCGAGCTTGAGCAGCCTGCCCCCAAGCGGTGGGTCCTCCTCCTGGCAGAGCCCGCTGGTCTGGCAGGCGATGATCTGGCTGACTTCCTCCAGGCGCGGAATGTTGGCCAGCAGGCTCACCGCCACGCTGATGCGCATGTCGTAGATCTGCTGTTCCTCGGGGCCCAGCGTCTCCCCGGCGTACTTGCGGTGCAGGATGTCCTCGGGGATGGACACGCAGCCGATCTGGGAGAGCATGGCCGCCAGCTCGTACTTCCAGGCCCCCTGCAGGCCCATCTCCTGCACGGTATCGGTGACGGTGCGCTTGATGCGCTCGGCGCGGCCGAAGGCCTCCGGGTTCACCAGGGAGAGGATTTCCGTGAGTATCTTGATGGAGCCGCGCAGCGTGCCGCGCAGCAGCTCCTTCTCCGACGTGACCAGCCTGTACTGCTCCACGCAGGCGTCCAGGGTGCGGATCAGGTTCTCCGTGGAGCAGGGCTTGGTCAGGAAGCGGAAGACGTGGCCCTCGTTGATGGAGGCGATGGCCGAGTCCACGTCGGCGTAGCCGGTGAGCATCACGCGCACCGTGTTGGGCGAGCTTTCCCCGATGAGCGAGAGCAGCTTGATGCCGTTCATGCGCGGCATCTTGAAGTCGGAGATCACCACCGCGTAGGGGCCTTCCTCGGCCGCCATGCGCAGGGCCTCCTCCGGCCCCAGGGCGGTGTGTACGTCGTAATGCCTGCGCAGGGTCAGGCGGAAGGTGTTGAGGATCTGCTGGTCGTCGTCCACGAACAGGACTCTGGCTGCCATCGGCTCCCCCCACTACGGTGTCCGCGCCCCATACCGGCAGGAGGCACGGGGCGTACGCGCAATCCGGTTTGTTGCCGCAACATAGCATCAGGCCCGGGCGCTGTCAGCCCGTGGCGCGGGTAGCTCCCGGATGTGCTGGGATGGCCAGCGGGACGGCGGGCACGCGCGACAGCGGCGGACGGAGCGGGGAAGTGTCATCGGGACTGGATGAAAGACGCGGCGAGGGAGGCGGAGGAAGAGCGGGGCGCTGCCCCGCGCCCCGCCGGGGGGATGATCCCCCCGGACCCCGCATCGGCTTCGCGCCCAGGATGGCAGGGGGTGCGTTCTCAAGTCCGAATGCCATGAACAAAGCCCGGGAAGGCTTCGCCTTCCCGGGCTTTCATAATTTCCATGAACCGCAAACCGTGCGCTTACGATCGCAAAACTATTGCGGGGTCCAGGGGGATCATCCCCCTGGCGGAGGGGTCCGGGGAGGCTGGCCTCCCCGCTCTTCGGCTTTCGCCTTAATTGGCGACGATGTTCACCAGCTTGCCGGGCACCACGATGACCTTGCGCACCGTCTTGCCTTCGATGTGGCGGGCCACGTTCTCCTCGGCCAGGGCCTGGGCCTTCACGGACTCGTCGTCCGCGTCGGCGGGCACGTCGATCTTGCCGCGCAGCTTGCCGCAGACCTGCACCACCACGGTCACGGTGTCCGTGGCCAGGGCGGCGGGGTCGTGGGCGGGCCAGGGGGTCTGGGCCAGCAGGGTCTTGTGGCCGAGCATCTCCCACAGTTCCTCGCAGATGTGCGGGGCCATGGGTGAGAGCGCGGTGACCAGCGAGTTCACCGCCGAGGACAGGGCTTCGCCGCCCTCGCGGCGCAGTTCCTCCGCGTTGGCGAACAGGAAGTTCACGAACTCCATGATGGAGGCGATGGCCGTGTTGAACTGGAACTGGCCCTCCACGTCCTTGACCACCTTGGCGATCATGGCGTGCTCGCGGCGGCGCATGTCCTTGGCCAGGGGGCTGAGCGCGGCGGGGTCCAGGGCCAGGCAGGGGCCGGTGGGGCGCACCAGCCCGGCGAATTCATCGGTGACCAGGCGCCAGGTGCGCGAGAGGAAACGCGCCGCGCCCTCGATGCCCGTGTCGGACCACTCCAGGTCCTTCTCGGGGGGGGCGGCGAAGAGCATGAACACGCGCACGGTGTCCGCGCCGTACTTGGCCACCATCACGTCCGGGTCCACAACGTTGCCCTTGGACTTGGACATCTTGGCCCCGTCCTTGATGACCATGCCCTGGGTGAGCAGGTTGGCGAAGGGCTCGGAGTGCTCGATGAAGCCCAGGTCGCGCAGGGCCTTGACCCAGAAGCGGGCGTAGAGCAGATGCAGGATGGCGTGCTCGATGCCGCCAACGTACTGGTCCACCGGGGACCAGTAGGACACGGCGGCCTTGTCGAAGGCCTCGGTGTCCAGCTTGGGGCAGCAGTAGCGCAGAAAGTACCAGCTGGACTCCACGAAGGTGTCGAGCGTGTCGGTCTCGCGCCGGGCCGGGCCGCCGCAGGTGGGGCACACGGCGTTGACGAAGCCCGGGGTGTCCGCCAGGGGGGAGCGGCCGTCGGGGCGCACCTGGGCGTCCAGGGGCAGGAGCACCGGCAGGTCGGACTCCTTCACGGGGGTCATGCCGCACTTCTCGCAGTAGACCACGGGGATGGGCGCTCCCCAGTAGCGCTGGCGGGAGATGTTCCAGTCGCGCAGGCGGTAGTTCACGGCGCGGGTGCCCAGGCCCTTGGACTCCAGCCAGTCGGCGATGGCGATTTTTGCCTCGTCGCTGCGCTTGCCGCTGAACTCGCCGGAGTCCACGAGCAGGCCGGGGGCGGTGTAGGCCTCGGTGAGCGCGCCCGCGTCCAGGGTCTCGCCCGGCGGAGTGATGACCACCTTGAGGGGCAAATCGTACTTCTGGGCGAACTCGAAGTCGCGCTGGTCGTGCGCCGGGACGGCCATGACCGCGCCGGTGCCGTAGCCCATGAGCACGAAGTTGGCCAGATAGATGGGCATCTTGAGGCCCGTGACCGGGTTCAGGCAGTAGCTGCCGGTGAACACGCCCTCTTTTTCGAGGTCGTCGGCCTGACGCTTGATGCGGTCCAGGTTGCGGATCTTCTCGATGAAGGCTTCGGCCTGGGCCTGCTGGGGCTTGCCCGCGATGAGCTTCTGGGCCAGCGGGTGCTCGGCGGCAAGCGACATGAAGGTGGCGCCCCAGAGGGTGTCCTGCCGGGTGGTGAACACGCGCACGCTGCCGGAGCCGTCCTCCAGGGGGAAGTCGATCTCGCAGCCCACGGACTTGCCGATCCAGTTGCGCTGCATGGTCAGCACGCGCTCGGGCCAGGCTCCGGAGAGGGTGTCCAGGTCGGCCAGGAGCTCCTCGGCGTAGTCGGTGATGCGCAGGAACCACTGCTCCAGGTCCTTCTGTTCGACCTCGGAGTCGCAGCGCCAGCACTTGCCCTCCTCCACCTGCTCGTTGGCCAGCACGGTGTGGCAGTCAGGGCACCAGTTCTGGGGCGAGTTCTTGCGGTAGACGAGGCCCTTTTCCAGGAACTTGAGGAACATGAGCTGCTCCCAGCGGTAGTAGCTGGGGTCGCAGGTGGCCAGCTCGCGCTCCCAGTCCAGGGAGTAGCCCATCTTCTGGAGCTGGGCGCGCATGTTGGCGATGTTCTCGTAGGTCCACTTGGCGGGGTGGAGGTTGTTCTTGATTGCCGCGTTCTCGGCGGGCAGGCCGAAGGCGTCCCAGCCCATGGGATGGAGCACGTTGAACCCCGCCATGCGTTTGATGCGCGCCACCACGTCGCCGATGGTGTAG
>JBKICO010000073.1:0-6823 GCA_046567065.1 Acidobacteriota bacterium | reverse complement strand
GCGGGCCAGCCGCCCTCGGGGAACATGTCGCGGTAGCGGGCGATGGGGCCTGCCGTGATCTTGGGGAAGAAGATCATGAACAGGCCGAAGCGCAGGGGGTTGGCCTCCGGGGCCTGCTGCCCGCGCGAGACGTCCATCAGGTAGGCCACGGCCGAGAAGGTGAAGAAGGAGACGCCCAGCGGCATGCCCGCCGGGGCCATCCAGGCCAGGGTGGGCCAAGCCTGGGGGCTCAGCCCGAGAACCTGCGCCGTGAGGAAGGTGAAATATTTGGCCCAGGCCAGCAGGAGCAGGTTGCCCGCCACGCCCCCGGCCAGCAGCGCCCGGCGCGCCCAGGAGCCCGGCTCAGCCTTGCCGATGGCCAGGCCCAGGAGCATGTTGCCCGCGGCCGAGAGGCACAAGAGCGGCAGGGAGGCCACGTCGGAGAGGGCATAGAACAGCAGGCTCGCGGCCAGCAGCAGCCCGCCCCGCAACCCGCCGGGGCAGAAGGCGAACACAGCCAGGACGGCGGGAAGCCAGACCAGCAGGAACAACGGTGAATCGACAGGCATGGGCAGCCATATCCTGAGCGGGCGGCGCAGGCAAGCCGTGTGTTCCCGAGAAGTTGCGGCGAAGCAGGCCGCGATTGCATTCACCCCCCCATGTTGCTACATCGTACAAAACAATCGACCGCAGGCCTCCATGCTCCCTTCCGACCAGACGCAAAGCACCTCCGCCACCGGCGGCACCCAATCCGCGCCCGCGCAGGCAAGGCGCGCGGCCACGCCCAAACGCGCCGCCAAGACCTACAAGATAGGCCAGATCGCCGCGCTGCTCGGGCTCAAGCCCTTCGTGCTGCGCTTCTGGGAGACCGAGTTCCCCATGCTCCAGCCGGTGCGCACGCCCAAGGGGCAGCGCCTCTACACCGAGGAGCACCTGCGCCTGCTCAAGAACATCCAGCGCCTGATGCACACCGAAGGCATGACTCTTGAAGGTGCCAGGCGCAAGCTGGCCGAACGCCAGCGCAAGAACGAACTGCGCACCCTTGTGGAGCGCGAACTCCTGGAGATCAGGGCGTTGCTGGCCCCCGAGGAAGAAGTATGATCCGTTTACGATATGTCCTGATTTTGCTGATGGCTGCCTGGATGGCGGCCGTGGCTTTCGCCAACTCCCCCACCCCGGCCGGAGTGGTGGACGACCTCACCGGACAGGCCGAGGCCTCCTCCGGGCAGGAGCCGCCGCGCAAGCTGGCCAAGGGCGCGCCCGTGTTCGCCCAGGACGTGGTCAGCACGCCCTCCGCCAAGGACAAGGCCCGCCTGCTGTTCTCCGACGGCTCCTCGCTCGAGATCGGGCCGGAGTCCAAGGTGGCGCTCAAGGAGTTCGCCTATGACGAGGCGGACAAGTCCAAGTCGCGCCAGAACATCGAGATGAGCAAGGGCGTGTTCCGCTTCGTCACCGGCAAGGTGGTGGCCCAGAACCCCGAGAACCTCAAGATCGCAAGCCCGCTCTCGGTCATCGGCATACGCGGCACCACCACGGACCACTGGATACAGACCAAGCAGACCCTGGTGCTGGGGAAGCCCTCCACCGAGGTGCTGGCCGAGCTGCACGCCCTGCGCGAGACCTCCTCCGGCAAGGAGGTCACCGTGCAGACCGAGGAAGGGCTCATGGTGCTCAAAAAGCCCGGCGACGTGGCCTGGGTGCGGCCCAAGCTGCCCGGCTCCGTGCGCCCGCTCACCGAGGGCGAACGGGAGAGCTTCGGCACCTTCACCATCAAGCGCAAGAACTTCGACCCGGCCCCGCCCAGGCGCGGCCTGCCCGGCGGCGGGGGTTGAGAAGGGCGGCGAAGTAAGAGTAAGGGGAAGGAAGAGCTTTTGGAGGAGCGGGGCGCCGCCCCGCACCCCGCCGGGGGGATGATCCCCCCGGACCCCGCGACGGCTTCGCGGGTGGCGCGATAACCGGGCGTCCGCAGGGACGCGCAAAGGCAATCCGGCTCCCGCGAGAAGAGAGGGAACGAAGATGAACATCTGGCTCGCCGTACTCGCCTTGCTGCTGGCCCTGCCCGGCCAGGCCCTGGCCTTCAGCTTCGCCGAGGAGGCCGGGAAGGACGCCGCCCAGCGCCAGGCCAAACAGGCCGAAATCTCGGCCCTGCTCTCCGAACCGTGCCGCAAGAGCATCAAGGGCCAGACCATCGCCCTGCTCATCGCGGAGAAGCAGCAGGGCCTGCTGAACGTGAACGCCTCCAACCAGGGCGTGCTCTTCGAGGCCCTCAACGCCAGGCTGCAGGGCATCGGGCTCTCCACCATACCGCAGCAGGCCATCACAGCGCGCATCGCCCGCGCCGAGGCCGAGGCCATCCTGAACAACGACCCCGACGCCGCCCTGGCCGCCTCCAAGCGCCTTGGCGCGGCCTTCATCCTCAAGGGGATCATCTCCGCGCGCAGCGGGGCCAACAAGATGGTCAAGGCCAACGAGGTCAGCGTGGACATCGTGCTGACCCTCTCCGACGGCTCCGGGCGCACCGTCTCCCAGGTGCGGGCCTCGGGCCAGTCCTGGGCGGGCAGCGACGTCACCGGCGCTGCCCTCTCCGTGCTGGACGACCAGGCCGACACCCTGGTGGCCAAGCTCTATTCCGACTTCTGCGCCCGGGGCAAAAAATGAACCCGCGCACCGCAACACCACTTGAAAAGAGAACGCGCATGAACGCCCGCACATTCGTTACCGTACTGCTCGCGGCCCTGCTTTCGGCCCTCCCGGCCATGGCTCTTGCCCAGGCCCAGCCCAAGGCCCCGGCACCGGCCGCCGCCCCGGCGCAGGAGGGCGGCAAGACCGTCACCGTCACGGCCGAGGGCCTGGCCGACCCCAACGCCGACACCTACAAACGCGACAAGGGCCTGCTCCTGGACGACCTTCGCGCCGACGCCCGCCGCCAAGTGATCGAGAAGGCCGTGGGCTCCTACATGGAGACCTCCACCCTGATGCAGAACTACACCCTGGTTCACGACAAGGTGCTCTCGCGCTCCAAGGGCATCATCAAGCGCGTGGTCAAGGAGTCGCAGCCCTGGGTCGGGGAGGACGGCTTCGCCCACCTGATGATGACCGCCGAGGTCTACACCGGCGAGCTCAAGGACACCCTCTCCGAGATGGGCCGCCAGGAGCGCGTGAGCCTCATCAAGGACGCGGGCAACCCCCGCATCGCCGTGGCCATCAACATCCGCGACGCCGAGCGCGGCGTGGACATCAAGCCCGAGCGCTCCGAAGTGGCCGAGAACATCCTCAAGGAGCGCATCAAGGGCTTCGGCTACCGGGTGTGGTCCACGGGCCAGGCGGGCCAGTCGGACTTCACCATCAGCGGCGAGGCCAAGTTCAAGACCGTCTCGGCCAAGCTGGCGGCCTCGGGCCTCACGCTCACCAAGTACGTGCTCACCTCCTGGAGCGTGAAGTGCGTGGACAACCACACCGGCGAGGAAATATACTTCAACAACAAGGTGCCCCAGAAGCAGAGCTGGCCCGATGAGGACCAGGCCATCAAGGAGATCGGCCAGTTGATCGGCGGCGAGTTCTCCAGGGAGTTCTTCGAGGAGCACCTCCAGGCCCCGGCCAAGACCTACCAGGTCAAGGTGCTGGGCCTGCCCAGCTACGACACGGCCCAGCTGCTGCGCAAGGAGTTCATCGGCCTGCGCCCGGTGCTGGGCGTGGAGCTGCGCGACTTCGACCGCTCCGGGGCCTCGCTCTTCGAGATCGAGTTCGCGGGCGCGGGCGGCAACTTCAACCAGTTCATGCAGGCGGCCATCCTGGCCCCGCTGAACAAGAAGATGGGCGAGGAGGCCTTCACTCTGGAGAGCGCCTCCGGCGGGGCCGTCACCGTGGCCTACAAGAACGCCCGGGGCGTGAACATCGACGAGCGCCTGCGCACCGCGCCCCCCGCCGGGCTGAACCAGGCCGCGCCGCAGCGCGTGCGCGAGGTGGTGCAGACCGAGGAGACCAAGGCCAAGCTGGCCCAGGCCGCGCCCGAGGTGGTCAAGGCCATGGGCACCGAGGAAGCCAAGCCCAAAAGCGGGCTTGATGTGATGAAGAACTTCTAGACACCCAGGCTGACGTGCGACGCCTGACGGAGGAATCGACCATGACCAACCGCGCCATTCTCGCCCCCGCCGCCTTGCTCGTGCTGGCCGCCCTGTTTGCGTTGCCGGGTTGCCAGTCCGCGTCGCAGTCGGCCAACAAGACCGCCGACCAGGCCATGTACCAGCCCGTGACCTACGCCAACCAGGGCAAGCCCGGGCCGCAGCTGGTGGTCATCCCCGGCGCGGTGAAGAGCATGAACGCCACCTTCGCCCAGAAGTACGGCCCCAACAACATCGCCGACTTCGCCGAGATCGAGCTCGGCAAGGACAACTTCCAGGTGCTCGAGCGCCAGGACCTCGGCCCCATGATCCAGGAGATCGAGGTGGCCGCCAACATGGGTGACGCCCAGACCCTCAAGAAGTTCAAGAAGGGCAAGTTCCAGGCCACCAACTGGCTGGTGCGCTTCGACGTGCTGCGCGCCGAGCCCGTGGCCGAGGAGTCCCGCAAGTTCGACGGCTCCTACCTGGGCGCCATCACCGGCTCCATAGTGGGTTCCAGCACCAACAGTTGGGCCGCGGGCGTGGGCTCCGGCGCGGCCGTTGGCTCCGTGCACGCCAACGAGGCCGTGGGCATCTGGATCGTGGGCATGCGCTACAAGGTCCTCGACGCCAACACCGGCGAGCAGAAGGCCACCGGCTACTTCGAGGACAAGATGGAGATGGGCACCAAGGGCGGCGGCGCGCTCGGCGTCTCCTCCCAGTCCACCAAGATGGTCACCCTGGACACGCTGGTGCAGCGCCTCGTCCAGCAGTGCGTGGCTGACATCGACAAGCTGAAGTAGGGAGCCCTCATGCGCAAAGCACTCCTCCTGACGACCGTCCTGCTGGCCGCGCTCGCACTCGGCTGCGCCAGGAAGGCGCCCCCGCCGCCACCGGAGCCCTCGGCCCAGGAGTATTTCGACTCCGGGCTGCGCGCCTACAAGATGGAGAACTACGCCCAGGCGGCGCAGAACTTCGAGAGGGCAGCGTCCAAGAGCCCCGGCATGCAGGAGGCCCTGTACTACCTGGGCCTCTCCTGCTGGAGGATGAACATGACGGTCAACGCCAGGAAGAGCTTCGTGGAGGTGCTCAACCTCAACCCCGGGCACCTCTACGCGCGCGAGTCCCTGGGCATCCTGCTCTACAAGGACGGCAACTACCCCGAGGCCCAGCGCCAGCTCGAGGCCGCGCGGAGCCTGGGCTCCATCAACCCGGACGTGTACCTGGCCCTGGGGCGCGTCTACGCCGCCCAGTCGCGCTGCCCCGACGCCGCCGAAGTGTTGCAGCGCGGGCTCGCGGCGGACAGCTCCAACGCCTCGCTGCGCGCCGAGCTGGCCAACGTGAAAAAGACCTGCGGCCGCGCCCCCAAGGGCAAGGCCAGGTCCTCCGCCCCGGCGCCCCGCGCCAAAAAGGCCGCCAAGGCACAGCCCGCCCCGGCCGCACCGGCCGCACCGGCCACGGGCCTCACCGGCGGGGCCGCACCTTTGACCCCGGGGCAGTTCTAGCATGAGGCGCGCAACCCTTCCCCTAGCGCTCCTCCTGGGGCTGCTGGCGGCCGCGCCCGCGTCCGCCCAGGGCAACAAGGAGCTCATGGACGAACTCGTGCGCCAGAAGCAGAAGGCCAAGGACGAGGTCTTCCAGGAGCTCAAGCGCCAAGGGCAGGTGCCCCAGAACGGCACCGTGACCTTCGAGGCCACGGTGAAGCGCAACCCGGTGAACCCGGAGGCCTCCAGCGTGCGCATCGACTCCGTGACCGTGCAGGAGCGCCCCTCGGGCAATCTGCAGGGCAAGGCACTGGACCCGGTGTTCGCCCCGCGCGACCCGGCCAGCGGGGCCGTGGCCTCCCCCGGGCTCAAGGGCGGGGCCGCGCCGCTGCCGCCGGACAAGCCCGAGGTCAAGGTGCGCGAGAGCGTCACCGTGGTGGACGGGGTGCCGCAGAACGGCGCGCCCAAGGCCAAGAAGGCCAAACCCAGAACCAAGAGCACCAAAAAGAACCAGAACTGACGAAATGCCGTCAGCCCTTTCCCGCCGCACCGCCTCGGGCCAGCCCCGGGGCGGCGCGGGCGCCGAAAGCCCGCCAAGGAGACCTCTCATGACCCGCACAGCGTCCGCAGCCCTCGCCGTAGCCCTCGTCCTCGCCCTCGTGACGGGCGGACAGGCCTGGGCCCAGGGCAGCAAGCAGTTGATGAGCGAACGCATGGCCGTCCAGGACATGAAGCGCATGATCGTGGAGACCATCATCGGCTACAAGGTCCAGAGCCAGACCCAGTTCGGCCTCACCGAGCAGCCCAAGTACCAGGCCGACGCCAAGGCCCAGGCCGTCATCAAGGACATCCAGGTGGACCAGGTGGTCTACGACCGCCAGAAGGACGTCGCCCTGGCCATCGGCTACATCGACTTGAACGGCGAGATCCAGAACGTGCTGGGCGAGCGCCTGGCCTTCAAGGACGTGCGCGTGGAAGGCTTCGGCTTCGGCACCACCACCGAGTCCTCGCGCCCGGCGCTCATGTCCCTGCGAGCCGCCATGGTCAACGCCTACGACCTCATGGGCGCGGCCCTGCTTGGCGAGAAGCTCACCTCCCGCACGGTCACCGAGAATTTCATCCTCTCCAAGGACTCCAACCGCTCCAAGGTGGCCGCCGCGGTCTACGGGGCCTACATCCCCAACCCGCGCGTGGACGACCCGCAGCGCGGCTGGGGCTGGGACGAGAAGGGTGTCGCCTTTGTCAAGCTGGAGATGGACG
>JBKICO010000072.1:0-3838 GCA_046567065.1 Acidobacteriota bacterium | reverse complement strand
CGGTTCTGCCGGTGAGGCTGACCACGTCGGCCAGGGTGCCCGTGGCCACCAGGTCCAGGAACTGGCGCATGTCCAGGGCCTCGCCCGGCAGCAGGCGGTTGAGCGCGCAGGCCAGGAAGAAAGCCACGCCCACCCCGGCCAGGTCGGAGCCTGGGCAGTCGCCCAGCTTGGGGTTGGCCACGGCGCGGGCCTGGGGCAGCTCGGGGCCGGGCAGGTGGTGGTCGGTGACGATGAGGTCCAGGCCCAGTTCGCGGGCGCGGCGGGCCTCCTCCACGGCGCTGATGCCGCAGTCCACGGTGAGCACCATGCCCACCCCGGAGGCGGCCAGCTTCTCGAGCCCCGCGCAGGAGAGGCCGTAACCCTCCTCCAGGCGCACGGGGATGTAATGTCCCGCCGTGACGCCGCGCCTGCGCAGGAAATCCACCATGAGGGCCGTGGAGGTGACGCCGTCCACGTCGTAGTCGCCCCAGACGGCCAGCCTCTTTCCCTGGGACAGGCCTTCGGCCAAGGCTTCGGCGGCGTCGCTGAGCCCGGGGATGGCGGAAGGCGGCATGAGGTGGCGCAGGCCAGGGCAGAGGAAGACGTCCATGGCCTCCTTGCTGCGCTGCCCGCGATGCCACAGCAACTCCGCGATGCGGGGGGATATGCTCAGCGCCGAGGCCCACTCCGCCAGCATGGGCGGCGCGGGTTCGCTCGCGCGCGGACGCCAGATTTTACGCACCGTGACTCCTAAAAAGGCTTTTGGACTCTCCGCGGCCTGAAGCCACGGGGTGTTTCAAGCGGCCAGCCCGGCCGCGAAGACGCCGGGATCGTGCTTGACGAGCAGGGCCTTGGCCCTCTCCAGCATGTCCGTGTCGCCCAGATTGAATTTGGCGAGCACCTCGCGCCAGGGGCAGGTGACCAGGCCCCCCGTTTCGGCCGCAACGTGGGCCATGGCGTCCGCCACGCACAGCGCCAGCGAGTCGCGCCGGTGCGAGGGGGAATGCATGGGCGCGTGGTGCCAGTTGACCGGCTCGGTCAGGTCCGCCGGGAGGTTCCAGGCCCCCATGACCATGGAGCCCACCACCCCGTGTTCGATGCCCCAGTACTCCTCCTCGGCCTCAGAGTAGGAGAGTGAGCCGCCCTGGGTCAGGGCGGAGATGGCCCGCCAGTCCTCGGGGCGGTGCAGGGCGGTGAGCAGCTTGCCCAGGTCGTGCAGGACGCCCGCCGTGAAGAGGTTGTCGGGGTCCCCCCCGCCCATGAGCGGGGCCAGCATGCGCGCCAGGATGGCCACGCTGAGCTGGTGCTCCCAGTAGGGGCCGACGGGAAAGTCCTTGGGAAAATCCTTGGAGTCGGTCAACGCCTTGACCCCCACGGCCAGCACCAGGGTGCGCACCTCGGCCAGGCCCAGCACCGCGATGGCCCTGGCCACGGTGTTCACCTCCTGCTGGAGGCCGTAGAAGGCCGAGTTGGCCACGGTGAGCACCTTGGCGGTGAGGCCCTGGTCGCGGCTGAGGGTCTCGGCGATCTCGTCCAGGGTGGTCACGGAGGTCTGCCCCGTCTGGCTGTAGAGCGTGGTGAGCAGCGCGGGGGAATAGGGCAGGTTGTGCCGCATCCCCGGCAGGTCCAGCAGGAACCGCTGTCCGATCTCGTGGCTCATGCGCGCCCCCGCCTCAGGTGGCTTCGGATTCCTCGGGGAGCATCCGCGCTATCCCCGGGGTGTCGGCGGACACCTTGCCCTGGTCCACCAGGTATTTCACGAACAGCCGCGCCTCCTTGAGCCGGGGATTGATGTCCAGCGCCTTGGCCAGGTAGGCGAGGCACTGCTCCACGTTGTCCTTCTCGAAGTGGGCGCGGGCGATGTTGTAGAAAAGGTTCTCGTCGGATTCGGCCAGCGCCTCGGCCTTGGAGTAGTATTCCAGGGCCTGGTCCAGCATTCTGTTCTTGCGCAGGCTGATGCCGAAATCGTTGAAGAGGTGCTTGTGCTCGGCCTCGAAAGCGGCGTCCAGGCGCACCAGGCGCTCGAAGATGTCGTTGGCCTTGTGCGATTCGCCCCTGTCCAGATAGGTCAGGCCCAGTCCGAAGTTGGCCCGGACGTTCTCTTCGTCCACGGTGAGTGCCTGGTCGAACTCCAACTCGGCGCTGAAGTTCTCGCCCTTTTCGCGGTGGCGCTCGCCCTTCTGGATGGTGCGGTTGAGCTCCTGCATCTTGGGGTAGACGGTGGACACGTAGAACTCGGGCTCGGGCGCGAACTTGGCCAGCAGGTCTTCTATGGAGATGGCGCGCTTGGGGCCCGAGGGGATGTAGTTCTTGTTCAGCGGCTGAATTTCCAGAGTGCCGTCATGCTGCTCGCTGACGAACCAGTACGTCTTCTGGATGGTCTTGCGGGTGGTGGTGCCCGTGCCGACCTTCTGGATGGACTGGGTGGAGAAGATGCCTTTGATCTTCTCGCGGCCGCGCGGCGCGCCGCCGTGTGCCTGTGGGGCGTTCTCCATCGTCTCCGAATCGCTCATGGCTGGGCTCCGGTGCCGCAGGGCGGCGGCTGTCCCTGTTCGGGGTGTGTCCGCCTAAATACCCGCAACGCAAGGGCAAGGCAAGCGCCCGCTACGCCCCCTCCCAGCCCTTGAGCAGCCCTTCCACAAGGCCCGGGCGCAGCTCCGGCGCGCAGCGCGCCGCCAGGTAGACCGCGCGCAGCTCGTCGTAGGCGGTGTCCAGGTCGTCATTGACCACCAGGAACTGGAACCAGGGGGCCTGGGCTATCTCCTTGGAGGCGTTGGCCAGGCGTTTGGCGATCACCTCCGGGGAGTCGGTGCCGCGCCCGGTGAGCCTGCGGGTCAGCTCCTGGCGCGTGGGCGGCAGTATGAACACCGTGCAGCCCAGGTTCAGGTTGGCGCGCAACTGCTTGGCGCCCTGCACGTCGATGTCGAAGAGCACGTCGCTCCCCTTGGCCAGCAGGTCGAGCACCTGCTGGCGCGGAGTGCCGTAGTAGTTGCCGTGCACCTCGGCCCACTCCGCGAAATACCCCTGGGCGATGCGCTCCTTGAAGAGGGCCGCGTCGATGAAGTGGTAGTCCACCCCGTCGCGCTCCGCCCCCCGGGGAGCCCGGGTGGTGCAGGAGATGGAATAGCCCACCCCCGGGAACTCGGCCCGCAGCCGCCCGATGAGCGTGCTCTTGCCCGCGCCCGAGGGCGCGCTCACGATCAGGGCCAGGCCCTGCCTGCCGCTGGAGGTGGGATCAGGCATCGTCTTCCTCCTGGCTGAAGCGCTGCGAGATGGTCTCGGCCTGGATGGCCGAGAGCACCACGTGGCCGGAATCCGTCACGATGATGGAGCGGGTCTTGCGGCCCTGGGTGGCGTCCACCAGGCGCTGGGCGTCCTTGGCGTCCTCGCGCAGGCGGCGCATGGGGGACGACGCGGGGTTCACGATGGCCACCACCCGGGAGCTGACCACGAAGTTGCCGAAGCCTATGTTGAGCAGTCCTGTTTTCTGCACTGCGGCCCTACTCTATGTTCTGCACCTGTTCGCGGCACTTCTCCAGCTCGGCCTTGAACTCCACCACCACGCGGCTGATCTCGATGTTCTGGGCCTTGTTGCCGCAGGTGTTGATCTCGCGGAAGGCCTCCTGCAGCAGGAAGTCCAGGCGCTTGCCCACGTCGCCGTCCTGCCCGAGCAGGGTGCGGATCTGGTCCAGGTGGCAACCCAGGCGGGTGAGCTCCTCGGTGATGTCGAGCTTGTCGGCCAGCACGGCCACCTCCTGCAGCACGCGCTCCTCCGAGGGCTCCACCCCGAGCTTCTCCAGCACGGTGGTGAGCCTGGTGCGCAGGGCCTGGAACTTCTCCTCCTTCACGCGGGGGGCCT
>JBKICO010000071.1:0-4454 GCA_046567065.1 Acidobacteriota bacterium | reverse complement strand
TGGGGCCGCCGGGCTCGGGCAAGACCATGCTGGCCAAACGCATCCCCACCGTGCTGCCGCCGCTGACCTTCGACGAGGCCCTGGAGGTCACGCGGGTCTATTCCGTGGCCGGGGAGCTGGCCCGGGGCGGCAGGCTCATCACCACGCGGCCCTTCCGCTCGCCGCACCACACCATCTCGGACGCCGGGCTCATCGGCGGGGGCGGGGTGCCCCGGCCGGGGGAGGTCTCCCTGGCGCACCGGGGCGTGCTGTTCCTGGACGAGCTGCCGGAATTCAAGAAGAGCGTGCTGGAGGTGCTGCGCCAGCCCATCGAGGACGGCCGCGTGACCATCGCCCGCGCCGCGGTGAGCCTGACCTACCCGGCGGACTTCATGCTGGTGGCGGCCATGAACCCCTGCCCCTGCGGCTACCACGGCGACGAGCGCCACCCCTGCACCTGCACCGGGGCCAAGGTGCGGGCCTACCGCTCGCGGCTCTCAGGGCCGCTGCTTGACCGCATCGACCTCCAGGTGGAGGTGCCCGCCGTGCCCTACAAGGATTTGAAGGCCGACTCCGGCCGGGTGGACTCCGCCACCATGCGCCAAAGGGTGCTGACGGCCAGGGCCGTGCAGGCCACGCGCTTCGCCGGGACCAGAATCCTCACCAACAGCCAGCTCTCGGGAAAGGCACTGGGAACCTTCTGCCCCATCGGGGAGGAGGGCCACCGCTTCCTGGAGATGGCCAACACCCGCCTCGGGCTCTCAGCCCGCGCCCACACGCGCATCCTGCGCCTGGGCCGCACCATCGCCGACCTGGATTCCTGCGCGGACATCCGCGTGGAGCATCTGGCGGAAGCCATCAATTACCGGAACCTGGACAGGGGCGCTGGGGCGGCCTGAAGGTGGACATTGCCCGGAGCCGGTTGCCTCGGCTTGTTCGCCATCAAGAGCGGACGCTATCAAAGAGGTTGTGTATCGTCGCGTTTATACTTGCCTCACTATAACAAGTTTGGTATCCGTTCATTAGCGCGGGGGCGCGGCGCGTGAGCACGCTCCCGTGGGTTCATGGAGGCAGGTATGGCGAGCGAGGAACTGGACAGGACCAAGTGGCCCCTGATGTCGCGCATATTCTATGAGATCGGAATTATCGCGGTAGGGTTTGTGATTTCCGTGGTGCTTATATGGAGTATCAATCGGATGCTAGGACTGTAGCGAAGGTGTCATGGAAAGCGGAAAGATGGATCGCGTGCAGAACTGGATTTATTCCCTCTATTTTTCCATAATAATTGTCGCTGGGGCGTTCATCTCGCGATTCGATACCTGTTTGTTTTGTTCATTCAGGTGGTAGTATGTTTGCAAAGCACGATTTACGAAGGCTATTTTCCGTAGTTATTTTTAACGTTCTAATATATTACTTGTATTATTATGATAATTTTAAGCTGTGCAAGTGGATGTGTTATTTGCAAAAATGAGGCTTGCTTGTTGACCATAGTCGACTTTACATTGATGATATCCGTGATATTGTCGAAGGATCAAGGGAGGCTGGGCGCGACGATATTTCGACGGGCCCCAGCCTACCCTTCCTAACGTTAGCCTGCCTGTTAGTCCTGCCTATCGCAGTTGAAACCGTCGCAGGTACCAGGAATCGATCTGGAGCCTTCGACAATTTCATCCCAATGGTCATAGATTGGCGGAACCAATGCTGTTGCAAGACCAGCCCAACCAGGCAATGTGCCCTTCCCGCCACCCATTTTGGTAGCCCCGAATCCGATCGAACCTGAGACGATGGATTTCGCCATTGATGTGGTTGCATCCTGTACAATGGAAGGCTTCTGTGGCGGCGTCGGCTTCCAGATATCCGCTCCGATCCGCTGGGCTTCCTCGGGTACGGCCACCTTGGGAAGGTCGTCCCGCATGTCCTTTATCGCCGCCCTGCTGGCCGGATTGAGCCCTTCCGCATTGCCAGGCTCACCAGCGTTGTTCGCCACCTGGCGCGTGGCAGCGTCGAAATCCTCCATGGGGACAAGGTCAACGCCTCCGTTGAGGCCATAGCCGTACGGGTCACCGGCCCTTTCCTGGGTCCTGAGATAGCTCTCCGCAAGAGAGTCATCAAACGATTCCATGTGTGTTCTCCATGTGGGTTCCGGGCGTTCGCCGGATTGATGAACACACATCATACCCAGGACGGGCGGCGTGTCTCCCCACATAGGGCTATGTGGGGAGATAGTTGAAATTATCCGCTGCTCCTCACTCCCCCTCAAGCGGCAGCCTGATGATGAAGGTGCTCCCCTCGCCCGGTGCCGAGCGCACCTGGAACGTGCCGTGGTGGTTGCCGGTGACGATGAAGTAGCTCACCGAGAGCCCGAGCCCTGTCCCCGCGCCCACGTCCTTGGTGGTGAAGAAGGGCTCGAACACCTTCCTGCGCACGTCCTCCTCCATGCCGGGGCCGTTGTCCTCCACCTCCAGCACGGCGTAATCGCTTCCGGCGCGCAGCCGCAGCGTGATGCGCAGGGGCTCGTCCTTGTCCGGCCTGTCCACGCCCGCCTGGGCCGCGTTGTCCAGCAGGTTGAAGACCACCTGCTGTATCTCCTGGGGCGAGCAGGGCACCTTGGGCATGCCCGGCTGGAAGTCCCGGACGACCTCGATGCGCCGGAAGTCGTACTTCTTCTTCAGGTCGTAGTGGGTGGCCGCGATCTCCAGGGTGTTCTCCAGCAGTTCGGCCATGTCGGTGGGCACATGCCGGGAGGAACTCTTGCGCGTGAAGCTGAGCATGTTCTGCACGATCCTGGCGGCGCGCTCCCCGGAGTGCTTGATGGCCTCCAGGAAGCCGGGGATCTCCCGGCGTTCCAGGTAGCGGCGCATGGCCTCCAGGTCGAGGCCGAACTCCCGCGCGGCACTGGCGTTGGCGGGCAGGTCCGGCTCGATCCGGCGCAGGATGTTCTGCACGGACTGCAGTATCCCGGCCAGCGGGTTGTTGATCTCGTGAGCCACGCCAGCGGCCAGCCCGCCCACGCTGAGCATCTTTTCGGACTGCACCATGAGCTCGCGCATGCGGATGCGCTCGGAAACCTCCGTGAAGGTGACCACGAGCATGTTTTCCCCGGTCTTGAAGGCGTGCACCTCGAAGGTCCCGGAGATGGCGCCGTCCTTGTACGGCGTCTCGAAGGACTGCGGTGGAAGCTCCCCCAGGGCGATGCGGAGGTATGTCTCCGGGATGTGGGTCTTTTGCAGGGCAGGGAAGGCCTGCAGCAGAGTCTTGCCGTAGAGCTCCTCGTGCCTGATACCCAGGATGCGGTCCGCAGTGGGGTTGGCCAGGGTGAACCGGAGCTCCCCGCTCTGCTCCAGGGTGTAGAGGTGCATGGCCGAAGGGGAGCTCTCCACGATGCTGCGGAAGCGCTCCTCCGAGCGGCGCAGGGCTTCTTCCGAGCGGATGCGCTCGGAGAGGTCCACCAGCATCGCCACCGCCAGCCTGCCGATGCGGGCCACGTGGAATCCGATGGTGCGGACCTTGCCCGACTTGTCCGTCACCTCCCATTCGGTAGGCGGCAGCGCTTCGCCGGTCGCTCCCGCCATGGAGAACCGCTCGGACCAGCCTCGCCGGACCGTCTCCCGCAGGTCAGGGTCCGGGTAGGCCTGCGGCCACCATGCGTCGATGGTGGGCACGTCCTGCGGCATGTAGCCCAGCAGCCGCGTGAACGCGGGGTTGATGCTGAGCGAGCCGGAGGAGAGGTCAGTGACGGCGATGGGCAGGGGCGACGCCTCGATGAGGCGGCGGAAGTACTCCTCCTGCTCGCGCAGCAGCAGTTCGGCGTGCTTGCGCGTGGAGATGTCGACGGTGAAGCCGTGGATGGATTTCTCGCCGGTGAGCGGGTCGGCCACCAGGCTCGCGCTGGTGGATACCCAGACCGTGCCCCCGTCGGGGCGTTTGCGGAGGCTCTCGAAGTTGTACACGGAGCCGTGCTTGTGCAGCTCCTCCAACAGTTCGTTGCGCCGCCGAGGGTCGGCGTAGAGGTCCTCCCCGATTTTCGTTACGCCGCGCAGGAAGGCCTCGGGGCTGTCGTATCCGTGGGTGTGGGCAAGGGCCGGGTTGGCGAAGAGGAAGCGGCCCTCCAGGGAGGAGCGGAAGATGCCGATGGGCGCGGTGTCTATGAGGTGGCTCAGGCGCTCCTCGGCGCTGCGCATGGCTGAACCCTGAGTCTCGGCCTGGCGTTTGACGCGAACCAGGGCCATATAGAGCAGGACCGCCGTGACCGCCACGAAGATCCAGCCCTTGAGCGTGCCAGCCAGTACCATCAGGGATGGGGCATTGGCGAAGAGCGCCCCCACGAGCGTGTCGGACGTGAATATCCACAGCGCGCTGAGCACGGCATACGTGACGGCGACCCTGATGGGGGTCGGGTTGAACATGTGCCCCGCCTCCGGAACGAACATTCGAATACAGGAGCACCGGAACGGTAAGTTTCGGGCTTTGTTGAA
>JBKICO010000070.1:0-6213 GCA_046567065.1 Acidobacteriota bacterium | reverse complement strand
CGCCAGTTGCCCGTGATCCTGGCCATCAGGGAAGAGAGCCTGGACCAGGGCGCGGACTGGTGCTCCGCCGAGGTGGACGACATCCTCATCCTGCCCAGTTCCGCCGCGCGGATGAAGGTGCGCATCTTCCTGACCATCACCCGGGCCTCGCGCGCCTTCGACGCCAACCCGCTCTCCAAACTGCCGGGCAACACCTCCATCATCCAGCGCATCCAGGAGATGATCGACCGCCGGGAGGACTTCGCCCTGGCCTACGCCGACCTGGACTACTTCAAGAGCTTCAACGACAAGTACGGCTTCTCCCGGGGCGACGAGGTGCTGATGATGAGCGCGCGCATCATCGTGAACACCATCCGGGGCTTCACGGGGGTGCGCTCCTTCGTGGGCCACGTGGGCGGGGACGACTTCGTGTTCATCCTGCCGCCGGACAAGATCGAGCTGGCATGCCAGCGCATCGTGGAGAACTTCGACTCCATCGTGCCCCACTTCTACGACGAGGAGGACAGGGCCAGGGGCTTCATCCAGTCCACGGATCGGGAGGGCAACATGCGCACCTTCCCGCTCATGGCCATTTCCATCGCGGTGGTGCTCAACGTGGGCGGGCGGCTGAAGCACTACGGCGAGGCCTCGCAGATCGCCATGACCCTCAAGAAGAAGGCCAAGGAGAACCCCAAGAGCTGCTATGTCCTCGACAAGCGACTCTCCTGAAACGCCGCTGCCCGAGGCCGCGCTGGGCTTTTTGGCCTGGCTCTCGGTGGAGAAGGGCTACTCTCCGGCCACACTGGCCGCCTACCGCAACGACCTGCAATACTTCGAGCGATACTTGAACAACCGCAACCTCACGGTTGCGGACCCCAAGGCCATTTCACGCAAGGAAATCCAAGGGTTCCTGGCGGAACAGCACCGCGCCCGCCAGGCCAAGACCTCCATGTCCCGGAGGCTTTCGAGCCTGCGCGGCTTCTTCAAGCACCTGATCCGCCGGGGATTGATCGCCAAGAGCCCGGTGGAGGGGCTGGCCAACCCCAAGCTCTCCAAGCCGCACCCCAAAAGCCTCAACGTGGACCAGGCCTTCGCCCTGCTGGACGCCCCGCAGCCTAGCCAGGCAGACCCGGAGTCCGTGCGCGACGCGGCCCTGGCCGAGCTGCTCTACGGCTCCGGACTGCGTATCTCGGAGGCGCTGGGGATGAAGTTGAACGATCTGGACGTCAACGCCCGCATCGCCCGGGTGATGGGCAAGGGCAGCAAGCAGCGCTTGGCCCCGCTCTCGGACACGGCGGCGGATGCGCTGCGCCAGTACATGGCCGTGCGCCACGCCTTCTCGCCTGAACCGGCGGAACAGGCCGTGTTCCTGGGCGCACGGGGCAAGCCCCTGCAACGCAGGCAGGCCAACAGAATCATCGAAGCGCTCTCGGCCAAGGCCGGGCTGCCCACGGCCATCAGCCCGCACGTGCTGCGCCACAGCTTCGCCAGCCACATGCTGCAATCCGGCGCGGACATGCGGGCCGTGCAGGAGTTGCTTGGGCACGAACGGCTCTCGACCACGCAGCGGTATACACACCTGAACCTTGCCCAACTGACCAAGGCTTACGATCACGCGCACCCCAGGGCTGGGAAGGGGGAGAAGGGCGGGGATGGGGGCGAGGACGGTTAGTGTCGCGGCCGTGATGATCGTTCACACGGACTCAAGGCGTGACCAGCCAAAAGCATGTGATTTGATTTTGATGGCTTACTCAAATTTCAGGATAGCGAAACTGACTCGCAACAGCATTGCAAGTGTCTCTTCCGCGCAACGCGTTACAATGGAACGTGAAACATGCCTGCCTTATATCATTCAGTTGCCGCGCTTAGAATTCATGGGGATTTCTTTTGTCCCCAATATATCAGTGATATGTTGGGCTGCGAGCCGACTTATACACACTCGAAAGGCCAAACGGGGCGGAGTGAAGCCTCAGGGAGTGAGTGGATCAGGAGGTACAGCATTTGGACTCTTTCGGCAGAGGATCGCAAACCTGCCGACCTGGATGCGCAGGTGGCAGAACTGCTCGGCAAGCTCACGCCGGATTTGACAGTGTGGGAAGCTCTCCGCAAGGAGCATGAGATCGATCTGTTCGTCGGCCTCTTCATGGAGGAAGGCAATGAAGGTTTTGAGCTGTCACCAGCAACATTAGTAGCCTTGGGCCAGCGGGGTATCATGGTCGGTTTCGATATTTACGGCCCCGTCAAGGAATTGCAGGATGACGATCCTTGCCCATGCGCAAGCGGCTTGACGTATGGTAAATGCTGCAAGGCGAGACTCTACAAGACGGATGCAAAGAACGATACAGGAGTAACTGGAACGGTTGCTCCGTGATTTCCGCTTACCGAAGAGAAAAACGCGGAATGAACCTCGGCACCTCTTCCTGATATCGCCGGTAATCCTCCCCGAACTTCTCCACCAGCCGCCGCTCCTCGAAGACGGAGCCGATCAGGCCGTAGGCCGTCACGAACACCGCGAACAGCAGCCGCTCCAGCGTCATGTTAGGTTCGGCGAACAGGTACACTGACGAGGCGAAGTACATGGGGTGCCGCACGTAGCGGTAGGCACCGCCGACGGCCAGCCCGTGCGAACCCTTGAACTCGCCGTCCTGGCCCAGGCGGGCGTTAGGAAATGCCTTGGCCTGGCTCAGGCCGGTGAACTCCAGGACGTCGAAGGCCTTGAAGGTCCAGATGAAGAACGCCGCCGCCGCGATGCGGATGAGCCAGAGCAGCGCGGCGAACAGGCCGTGCGCCTTGTAGAGTTCCTCGGGGAGCCTTGGGAGCAGCAGCAACGCGGCCCCGAAACTGACCACGCTGAACGCCGTGAACCCGAGCCGGTAGAAGGCGTAGCGCTTCCCCAAGACCTTCATGAGCGCCCGCTTGAGGGCCTGGCTCATGCTCAGGCTGTGCAGGAGCGCCCAGGCGCTCAGGATGCCCATGAATTCCAGCGCGTCGGCCATAGTGTATTCCGTCCCGGCGTTTGCCTTCCTCTTACGCCAGCCCCCGCAGATCCCCCATCCCTTCGCTGCCCTCGGCCAGCTTCCGGGCCAGTTCCAGCTGATCCGCCCGGCAACTGGCCCGTCCGTCCAGCATGGCCGCCGTCACGCGGCGCAGAATCTCGCCGTACAGGGGGCCGGGCTCCACACCCAGCTTCTTGATGTCCTGCCCGGTGATGTCCACGCGCTGCGGGCGCAGGGTGGTCAGGAACAGCGAGATGGCCTTGCGCACCGTCTCCTTGGGGTGCCGGGCCATGAGGTAGAGCACCCCTTCGAGCGGCAGGTCCCGCAGCAAGAAATACAATTCGCTGTGCAGCCCGCGCCGGTAATCCCACTCGTAGATGGACTGGGCGATGTTGCGGATGCAGTGGCGCAGGGAGAGGAAACCCTCCACGCGCTGCCGGTTGAAGCCCAGGCGCTCGGCCACGCTTGCGACCTGCTCGTCCTCCATGCCCGCGCACAGCCCCAGGAAGTAGATGCGCCAGACCTCGGGCGTAGGCTCCATGTAGAGCAACTGGTACCAGGTGATGACCCGCTCGGATTCAGCCAGCACCTCGTCCTTGCGCGGGTCCAGGGCCAGCAGGGGGTGGATGGCGGCCAGCAGCTTGAACTCGTCCATGCGCCGGATGCAGGCCAGGGCGTTGCCGTCCTCGAAGATGTGGATGATCTCGTGGAAGACCCGCGAGCCCGAGAGCTTGTGCACGAAGTTGTTGGCGATGGCGTTCTTGATCAGCCGTTCGGTCTGCGCCCCGATGCGGAACTGGAAGCGCTGCTCGAAGCGGATGGCGCGCAGGATGCGGGTGGGGTCCTCCACGAAGGACAGGGAGTGCAGCACCCGGATCACGCGCTCCTTGATGTCCCGCTGGGCCCCGAAGAAGTCCACCAGCTTGCCGAAGCTGCCCGGTGAGAGATGCACGGCCAGGGCGTTGATGGTGAAATCGCGCCGGTAGAGGTCCATCTTGATCGACGACAGCTCAACCGTGGGCAGGGCCGCCGGGTATTCGTAGTATTCCAGGCGGGCCGTGGCCACGTCCACGCGGTTGCCGTCGGGCAGGATGAGCACGGCCGTCTTGAACTTGTGGTGGGACTTGATCCTGCCGCCCATCTCGGCCGAGAGGGCCTCGGCGAAGCGGATGCCGTCTCCCTCGACCACCAGGTCAAGGTCCAGGTTGGGGCGGCCCAGGATGAGGTCGCGCACGAAGCCGCCCACCACGTAGGCCTCGTAGCCCATCTCCTGCGCCAGGGCCCCGGCGCGCTTGACCAGGGCGAAGAGCCTGCCGGGCAGGCGTTCGCGCAGCACCCCGGCCATGTTGCGCTCGCTCTTGCGCTCCGGCCCCACTGTTTCGGGGATACGCGCGGGCTCACGCACCAGCACGTTGATCAGGTCCGTGCGGGTGACGACCCCCGCCACCTCGCCGCCCTCCACCACGGGGATCAGGCGCTGGCGCTGCTCCAGGATGATCTCCGTGATGTGGTAGAGGTCGGTCTGCGGGGCGATGGTGTGCGCGCCCTGCATCATGTAGTCTCCGGCGGCGGATGCGCCCAGGCCGTGCTTGACGGCCTTGTCCACGATGTCGTGCTCCAGGATGCCCACGCAGCGCCGGTCCTCCGCGCTGACCACGGGCATGGCCTTGAGCCCGAAGTGGGTCATGGTCTCGGCGGCCTCGGTGAGGGGCCTGTCGTCCGTGATGACGATGGCCGGGCGGCTCATGAGCGCGGAGGCCAGAATCTGGGGGTTCACCTGGGAGGAGAGCAGGGCCATCAGCTCCTGCTTGGCCTGGGGCAGCGTCTTGTCCTTGAGGGAGGCCGAGGCCGCGAAGGCATGGCCCCCGCCGCCCAGGGAGGCGCAGATGCGGCCCACGTCCACGTCGCGGGTGCGGGAGCGGGCCACCAGATGGACTCGGTCCTTCATGAGGGCCATGGCGAAGAGCACGCGCACGTTCTGCATGTCCATGAGCTTGTGGGCCAGCAGGGCGAAATCGCCCACGTAGTTGTCCAGCACGGCCTCGGTGATGACCACCTCCACGCCGTTGACGTCGAAGGTGGTGCAGTTCTCCAGCAGGGTGCTCATGAGCGTGATCTGCTCGGCTGAAAGTTCGCGCGTGAGCAGTTCGGAGAGGGTGGCCATGTCCATGCCCTGGCCCTTGAGCCAGGCTGCGGCGGTGAAGTCCTTCTCCGTGGTGGAGTTGAAGGTGAAGGAGCCTGTGTCCTCGTAGATGCCCAGGGCCAGAAAAGTGGCCTCGTCGGGCGTGAGGCTCATGCCCTTCTCCATGATCGTGTGCGTGAGGATGGTGGTGGTGGAGCCCCACGGCTTGACCACGCTCACGCTGCCCTGGAGGTCCTCCTCGGTGTCGGGGTGGTGGTCGTAGAGGTGGATGTCCAGCCCGGGATTGGCGAACAACGCCTCCACGTGGGACACGCGGGAGCGCTGCCTGGTGTCCACCACCACGAGGGTGCGCACCGTCGCGGGGTCTATTTCCTTGAAGGCCTTGAAGTTGAAGACGTAGGTGGCGCTCTGGATGAAGAAGTTGCGCAGGTTCTTCTCCTGGCTGCCGGGGAATATGAGCACCGCGCCGGGATAAAGCTTCCCGGCGGCGATGATGGCGGCCAGGGCGTCGAAATCGGCGTTGATGTGGGACGTGATGACCGTGGGGGCGGCCAAGCCGTGCTGGGGCTTGGTTGTCATGAATCCTCTCTGGAGCTTTTGGGGCTTGAAGGCCTGGAGCGGGGGTGGTGGCTTCTGTGTACGGCCGTGAGCCTGTCGGCCTGGACGTGGGTGTAGATTTCGGTGGCCGAGATGTCGGCGTGGCCCAGGAGCATCTGCACGGTGCGCAGGTCGGCCCCGCCCTCCAGCAGGTGGGTGGCGAAGCAGTGGCGCAGGCTGTGTGGGGAGATCTCCTTGCGGATGCCCGCCTCCAGCGCGTAGCGCTTGATGAGCTTCCAGACCCCCTGGCGGGTGAGGCCCTTGCCGGAGCGGTTCAGGAACATAAGGTCCGTCACGGGCTTGAACCCTGGGCGCACGTTCTGGGCGTAACGGGAGAGCAGATCCTGCGCGAGGGAATGGATGGGCACCAGGCGCTCCTTGTCGCCCTTGCCGATCACGCGCAGCACTCCGGCCTGGGCGTCGAAATCGAGCGGCCGCAGGGTGATGAGCTCGCTCACGCGCAGCCCGGCGGCGTAGAGCAGCTCCAGCATGGCCCGG
>JBKICO010000069.1:0-7994 GCA_046567065.1 Acidobacteriota bacterium | reverse complement strand
GACCAGGATGAGCCGCTTGCCCTCCAGGGGGATGGACTCGAGCGGCGTACCCGCCGGGTCGAAAGGTTTCGCGGTCAGGTCGAGCAATGCGTCCACAACGGTATTGCCCGTGACCACGATCTTGCCGGCAGGGTAGCCCTCCCGCAGCAGCTCGGCCCTGGAGCCCGGGGTTGGCGCGAAATGCAGCTCCGTCATCACGCTGGTGAGTTTGCGGTTGACCTCTTCGGGGAAGGGATTGTGGATGTCGTGGCTGCGCAGCCCGGCCTCCACATGCCCCACGGGGATCTTCAGGTAGAAGGCGGCCAGGGAGGAACTGAGCACCGTCGTGGTGTCGCCCTGCACCAGGAGCAGGTCCGGCTTGAGCTCCGCCAGGAGGTGGTGCATGGCCGAGAGCGCGCTGGCCGTGAGTTCCGGCAGGGTCTGGTTGTCGCGCATGAGCTTCAGGTCTGACTGCACCGCGAGCTCGAAGGGAGCCAGGGCTTGGTCCAGCATCTGCCGATGCTGCCCGGTTGAAATGACGTAAGTTTCGAACGTCTCCGGCCTGGCTCGCAGCGCCTTGACCACTGGAGCGAGCTTGATCACTTCCGGGCGGGTGCCGAGCGCGACAGCAATTCGCAATTTCCGCATATCAGTTCAACTGCCTTCCGTTACTGCGAACAACGAACTCCGAACGCCCCGGCATGAACAGGATCGTCGGGTTGGCTTGATGTAGCAACTTCAACCACACAACGGCGGCGGAGTAAAGGGCCGCCTACAAACTTTGTCGCCGCTCCGGGGCATTAGCTCCAAATTGTGATGATCATCCCGGGCTTGGCTCCCCCGCTTGTACTGGGCGGTAGAATGCCGCCGCTGAATGAACGCGTCAGCCGGGTTAACAAGCATCAATCTTTCGCATGACGATGCATTGGCATCATTGCAATATTCTATCCGCCATCGCTCCGTGACGCCCACTTCCGCTATGGGCTTCAAGGCAAAAGAAGTCCGTAAGGCACCGCGACATTGAACCGTTGTGTCGATCCTGCCGTTGCCGGAGTGTATCCAAGCGCGGTGATGCCTTCGACCATCTGTTGCAGGTATGAAACGTCGATGTACCAATGGAAGTAGAAACCAGCCCATCCATCACGGACTACGGTGTTCGCGGCGGCTTTGGCGATGGCGGCCGCCGGGAGTATGGCCGGAGTGCCTGAAGGGTTGACGTATTCGCATGTCTCGGGGATGCGGGTGATGCCGTAGACGTCCTTGAGCACGTAAGGAGCGATCTGCTCCTCGAAGTGCACCGTCCCGTCCGAAGCGGTGACGAAGTAGACCCCCCGGTCCAATGAATGGGGATACACCCGGGCGAAGGCGGCGTAGTCCTGCGGGGAGGCGAGGTAATGCGGGGTGAGCCAGGCCACCGGCCATATGTTCAGGTTGTGCAGAATCGCCTGGCCCTTGAGCACGCGGCCCAGCGCCCAGGCGTAGGAATCCTCCGGGGCGGGGCCCTGGTACACCTTGTTGCCGCTGTCGTCCAAGGTGACGATGAAGAACTCCCAGTCCTCGGCGGTGATGCCCGAGAAAGGGTTGGCCTGGGCCTGGTACTGATGGGTGTAGCCGTGCTGGATCACTCTCCCGCCCTTGGAGATCATGTAGCGCAGCGCGCTCAGCGCCGCGGGCCTGTCCCTCCACTTCACTGTCTGGGGCACACCTGAGTTGTAGGCGCCCAACGGATCGCGGTATTCGGGGATCACGCTGATCATGAACGGGAAATTCCTGGAGGAGAGATAGTCCGCGATGGCCCTCATGTTCACCGGGTCGGACACGGGCGACACGTCCTCGATGCGGACGATCGTCTTCGGCGGCTGTGTCTGCTGGGCGCCGAGAATGTCGAAGAGCAGGTCCGCGAAGGCGAGGTACCTGTCGGTGGCGGTGACGTAGGTGAAGGGGTTGTCCGCCACAAAGAAGAGGTTCTGCGAGCGCAGGATGTACGGGACGGTCTTGTTTCCGGCATTGTTGGAGGCCGTCGCCAGCGTGCTCACGGCCGCTCCGGCGGACGAACCGGAGACGGCCACCTTGGAGAGGGTCGTGCCCGCCCCCACGCGGGTCAGCAAGGCGTTCTTGTAGGTCACCTTGGTGTACTTGCTGGGGTCCTCGCTGGCGAAGGTCAGACCATAGCGGCTTTCGAAATCTGTTGCGTACGCACTGGTGGACCCTGCAATCCGCTGCAGGTTGTAGCCCAGCCAGGCCACAGTCTTGTTGGTGGTCAGAATGTCGGAAAGAAAGGCGTCGGGGATGGGATTGTCGAAGATGACGCCCATATAGAACGTGACGTCGTAGTTGTTGACCTCGCCCGCGACGTAGCCCTCCACGGGCTTGGAGGTCACCCGCGCCTCAAAGTGGGAGAGCAGGTTGCGCAGTAACTGGATGTAGAGCGGCCCGCGCCAGTTCTCCGTGCCGGTGTTGTCGTAGAGCACGAGCACGGAGCTGCCCGTACCGGCTGCGGCAGTGGAAGGGGCGGGCAAGGCGAAGAAATGGACCGCAACAAGAACGGGCAGGGTCCACCGTATGACGCGTAAAGCATTAAGCATGGCCGTCACGGCGCAAACCGTACTGCAGATCGACAGCTTTAAACTACGCATCTCCCGCCCTTCACGCACTCCTACATTCGAAAGCGTACAAAAAACGAAGCCTGACTAACCAACCGGCCAAGTTGTTTCTCTATCCCCTATTTCGACCCAAGTCCAGCCACGTTGAAAATATATGCTGCCCTCGAAGCCGCGCCACACCTAGCCTGGACCGCAACCTGCATACCGCCTTGCGGGTTCTGCCCTTCCCCCTTTCCCGTTATCGATATCGCACGCCTCCCGGTTCGGCTTGACAACTATTTCACAAATCCATAAAAAATAAGCATCAAAAGCGTTTAGCCTACCAAGGAGGTAGCAATGCAAGTCAAAGACGCGATGTCGACCCGGATCATGTTCGTGAAGAAGGACGCCACCGTTGCCCAGGCCATGCGTCTCATGGCCGAGAACAACATGCGCCGCCTGATGGTCGACAAGGAGGACACCGGCGGGGCCTACGCCGCGATCACCGTGCGCGACATGATCTCCAAGGTCATCGCCCCCGGGAAGGACCCGGCCGCCATCAAGGTGAAGGACATCATGAACGCCTCCCTGATTTCGGTTGCCTCCGCCGACGCCCTCGCCGCAGCGGCCAAGGTCATGGACGAGAAGAACGTGGCCGGCCTGCCCGTCATCGACGGCGGCAAGCTGGTGGGCGTGATCACCATGTGGGACATCCTGATCGCCCTGGGAGTGCACTGCAAGGCGTCCTGACCCCGGCGGTTCCGGATCGCCGACCGTACGGGAGGCACGGCGCACGGCCGTGCGACCGCGCGGACCGGGACGATATGGACACGGGCACAACGGTCAAGGCTACGGGCGGGGTGGCCTTGCACCACATGACGGGGGACGCGTCCCCCACGGCAACAAGGCCGCACGCGCTCTGGCGCGCGCAGGCCGGCACGGGAGAAAGTATGTCACCAAAGAGGACCTACAAGAACGACGCCCTGGTCAAGCCGCTGGAGACTTTTTCCGCCAGGGCCGTCTACGGCAGCACGTTCTGCAAGAGGCAGATAGCCGTCCAGATTCTCGTGGACGACGGGATCGTCAAGGATATCGGCGGCAACGTCGAATGCTCCTACAGCCGCCAGTGCCTGGGGACCCTCATATCCCTGGTGAAAGGTATGGACATTGAAGCCGCCTGGTCGTTTTCAGGCGACGACCTGAAGCAGAGCCTCGAAATGGTCGACCCCAAGTCCGACTGCGACACCTATGTCGTCGCCGCGCTGCGCCTTGCGCTGCGCAACTGGGAAAAAGGGGTCTAGGCCGGAAAGGCCGCTGCCCGGCCTCACGCCGCGCGAGCCATACGGCCTGCGCGGCGGGCGTCGCCAGGCAGGGGCTGCACGGGTCAGCAGCCGTCCCGCCAGTCCATAAGCCGGTTCGGCAAGCCGAGCGCTTCCAGGGCCGGGGCAGTGTGCCCCGGCCCCTGTTTTTCCGGCGGCATGTCCGCATTGATCCCCGCGCCGGGGCCATCTTGCCTTGTTCCTTCCTTTCGGAGTAATGTCGCGCCATGCTCAGCCGGACACCCACACGGAAGCAGCCCTTCTCCAGCCACGCGGCGCTGGCCTTGGCACTCCTGGCCCTGGCCCTGTGCGCCCTGGCGGGCTGCTCCAGGCTATCAGCGGCGCACCTGCAATCCAGGCCCCTTTCAAACGGCGCCGTGGAAAAGCTGACCGCCAAGTTCCTGCGCTTCGAATACGCCGCGACACGCTCCGGCACCCAGTACGAGGTGCTCGGGACCGCCCAGCCCATTCGCGAGAGCCTGCCGCCCTGGGCGGACAGCGTGGACGCCTTGAACGTCACGGCCTACCTCTGCGACGAGCATGGCCGGGTTCTCTCCAAGGCCTCCGCGGCCTTCGCGCCCCAGCCCATCCCGCCCGGGGGCTTTCCCTTCAAGCTGCTGCTGCCCGGCGTGGAGACGCCCAGCGGGGTAGCCCACATCTCCTTCGGGTACAGGGCCACGTTCGTGCCCTCCCGGATTCCAGCGGGAAGCGCCAGCCCGGGCGCCGGCCTGAGCGGGCAGTACGTGTTCTTCGCCAGCGAGCAGGCCGCCCTGACCAACTAGACCGCTCCACGCTGCTCGGGCGATTCTCCTGGGCCGCGCCTTTCTGAGCCGCATCATCCTGGGCCGCGCTTTATTGGGCCGCGCCCTCCTCCATTCCCGTCCGCGAAACCGTGGCGTCACGTCCCCGGCCTGATGACGTCACGCAATTATCCGCCCGCCGTAACAACGCCCCCTGCCCTGCGTGCTAAAGCGCCCGGAACACGCGGTCCGGCCCGAGCCGGGCCGGAACCTCCTTCTCCGCCAAGCCGGGAGCCCGCCCATGAAGATCGACATCCACGTGCACTCCAAGCACTCCACCCGCCCTTCGCAGTGGTTCCTCCAGAAGCTCGGCTGCCCCGAGAGCTTCACCGAACCGGCGCGTCTCTATGAGATCGCCCGGCAGCACGGTATGGACATGGTGACCATTACCGACCACAACACCATCGCCGGGGCATTGGAGATCGCCCACCTGCCGGACGCCTTCATCAGCGAGGAGATCACCAGCTACTTCCCCGAGGACGGTTGCAAAGCGCACATCCTGGCGCTCGACATCACCGAGGCGCACCACGCCGAGTTCCAGAAGCTGCGCGAGAACATCTACGACCTGGTGCCCTACCTGCGCGGGCAGAACATCACCCACGTGATCGCCCACCCCCTTTTCGGCGTGAACGACAAACTCACCCCCTGGCACTTCGAGCGCATGCTGCTCATGTTCTCCAACTTCGAACTCAACGGCACCCGCGACGCCTATCAGAACGCCATCCTGCGCTCCATCCTGAACGGCCTGACCCGCGAATCCATCGAGACGCTAGCCGACAGGCACGGCCTGGAGCCCCACGGCCCGACCCCCTGGAAAAAGAGCGTCACCGGCGGCTCGGACGACCACAGCTCCTTGAACATCGCCAGCATGCACACCCATGTGCCCGGAGCCAGGAGCCTGGCCACCTTCCTGGACGGCATCGACACCGGCCTCTCACGCCCGGCTGGCAGGGCCGCCTCGCCCAAGACCATGGCCCACAACCTCTATGCCATCGCCTACCAGTTCTATAAATCCAAGTTCGGGCTGGAGCGCTACGTGGAGAAGGACGTGTTCCTGACCTTCATGGACCGCTTCCTCTCCGGCGGCGAACCCCGCAAGCCCGGCATGGCCTTCCGGCTGCAGGCCCTGTGGTCGGGCATGAAGCTGCGCAGCCGCAAACCCGCCTCCGACTCCCTGCCGGACCTCATGCGCCGCGAGGCCGAGAAGCTCATCCACACCGACCCCCACCTCTACTCCATGGCCAAGGGCGGCGCAGCCGAGGCCCTGCCCCCGGAGGAGGAGTGGTTCCGCTTCGTCACCCGGGCCTCCAACACGGTGCTGGCCGGTTTTGGCGACCGCATGCTCAACCAGATCTCCGGGGCAAACGTCTTCGACATCTTCAACTGCCTGGGCTCGGCGGGCGCGCTCTACACCATGCTCGCGCCCTACTTCGTGGCCTACACCGTCTTCACCAAGGACCGCGCCCTCTGCCGGGAGGCCAAAGCCAGCGTAAGCGGCGGGGAGCAGGAGAAGACCGTGAAGGTCGGCCACTTCACCGACACCTTCCACGACGTCAACGGCGTGGCCCTGACCCTCAAGATGCAGGTGAACATGGCGCTCAAGCACGGCAAGGAGCTCATGGTCATCACCTGCGGCGGGCAGGACAGGGCGCAGTTCCACGGGGTGAAGCAGTTCGCGCCCATCGGCAGCTGGGAGCTGCCCGAATACCCGGGCCAGACCTTCCACTATCCCCCCTTCCTGGAGATGCTGGAGCACGCCTACGAGCAGGGCTTCACCCACCTGCACTCGGCAACGCCAGGCCCCATCGGCCTGGCGGCCCTGGGCATCGCGCGCATCCTCAAGCTGCCTATCTACGGCACCTACCACACCGCCTTCCCCCAGTACGCCAAGGTGCTCACCGGGGACGACGCCATGGAGGAGCTGATGTGGAAGTACATGATCTGGTACTACAACCAGATGGACAAGGTGTTCGTGCCCTCCAGGGCCACCGGCGACGAGCTGGCCGCCAAGGGCATCGCACCCGAGAAGATCACCCTCTTCACCCGCGGGGTGGACATCGAGCGTTTCACCCCCGCCAAGCGCAACGGCGCGCTCAAGCGCTACGGCCTGGAGGGGGGCACCACCCTGCTCTACGTGGGCCGCGTCTCGCAGGAGAAGAACCTGCACCTGCTGGCCGACGCCTATCTGGAACTGGCCAGACGCCACCCGGACCTGAACCTGGTCATCGTGGGCGACGGCCCCTACACCGGCGACATGAAGCGCAAGCTGGAAGGGCGCGGGGCCGTGTTCACCGGCTACATCCAGGGCGAGGAGCTGGCCGGGGTCTACGCCTCAAGCGACCTGTTCGTGTTCCCCAGCACCACGGACACCTTCGGCAACGTGGTGCTGGAGGCCCAGTCCTCCGGGCTGCCGGTGATCGTCACCCGCCAGGGCGGCCCCAAGGAGAACATGGAGCCGGGCGTCACCGGGCTGGTGGTGGACGAGGTCAACGCCGGCTCCCTGGCCAGGGCCGTGGACGCCCTCGTGGCCGACGAGGCCCGCCGCGCCCGCATGAGCCGCGCCGCCAGGGCCGCCATGGAGCAGCGCTCCTTCGACCGGGCCTTCGTCCAGACCTGGGACCTCTACAAATGCGCCTGCTAGCGTACCGCCGGAACCCGTCCGCACCCCACCCGCACTATTGACGAACGGCCCGCCGGATGCCGTCCTGGTGGGCCATTTTTCTATTCTCCTCGGAAGGCGAACATGTTAGGGGCATTGACCTGCCCAGTGCCGTTCCGGGCGCAGCGCCATGCTCAAGGATATACCCTTAAGCCAACTGGCCGTGGGCATGTTTGTTGAATGCTACGGTGACGGCTCCCTTCACAACCCCAGGCGAACCCTGAGGGATTTCATCCACTCCCAGGAGCATATCCGGGATTTGGCCCGCGAGGGCGTCTCCAGCGTCACCATCGACGCTTCCAAGACACTCGGCGGCCGCCCGGCCCCATCCTCGAAGGAGCAGCGCCGCGCGAACAGGCCCCCCGACACCGAGATGCCCCGCAAGGCCTACGAGCACTGCCTGCTGCACGTGCTGGACGTGATGGACAGGGTGCGCCGGGGCTGCGAGGTGGATTTCTCCCTCTCCTACTCCGCCGTGGACCAACTCATGGCCGGGGTGGACGAGAACCCGGCCCACATGACCCTGCTGGCCAAGCTGCGCCACTTCGACGACTACACCTTCCGCCACAGCCTCAACGTCTCGCTGCTCTCCATCATCTTCGCCAAACACCTGGGCATGCAGGGGGACGACCTGCGCCGCCTGGCCTTCGCCGGT
>JBKICO010000068.1:0-11905 GCA_046567065.1 Acidobacteriota bacterium | reverse complement strand
CCCCGATCGGGGCGGATGTCCGGGCGCGCCCGCATCGCGCGGCCCGCGCTCCCCGGCTTGCGCCTTCGGCTGCCGCTCCGCGTTCTCACGGCCGGGGCCGCCGGGCGCCTCGGAAGACTGCTGTCCCCTGACCTCCCCGGGCGCGGCGGCATCCAGAGGGCAGACCCAGGCCCCGGTCTTGGGGTCGCGCATGGGTGATCCGGGCAGTTCGGCCTCCACCAGCGCGCCGGAGAGCAGGCCGCGCGGAGGCTGGACAAAGGTCATCAGCCGGATGCCGTCCTCGGCGCAGACGTAGACCCCCTGCCCGCCGGGCAGGGCGAAGCGGTGCGACACCACGCGGGAGTTTACATCATTATATTGAGGCTGCTCTCCGGACATGAGCAGGAAGGCCAGGCTGACCCTGTCCTTCTCCAGGTCGGCGTAATCGGAGAGCCGCGCCAGCCAGGCCGGGATGCCCTCGGCCGGGAACGTGAAGTGGCACCAGGAGCGCCAGCGCGGGGCCAGCATGGGGCAGGGCGCGTCATGGGTGCAGGGGGCCTGGGGGAAGAGGCCCTCCTCCATGAGCGCCTCGCGCAGGCGGGAGAGCAGCCCGCCGCCCAAGCGGGTGCCCGGCTCCACCAGGAGCAGCCGCCCGTCCGCCGCCAAGCGGCCGGTCAGGGCTTCGGCCACGCGGTCCAGGGCGTCGCGCCCCTCCTCGCCACGGCCTCCGGCCAGCTCGTTCAGGGCGTTGAGCGCCGTCACCAGTTGGAACGGCCCCTGGGGGGCCTTGTGCAGCGGCCCTTGCACCATCTCGATGCTCCAGGCTTGCCCGGCCTCACCGGCCAGGGCCTCGAACAGGGCCTTGCCCGCGCGCATGACGCTGCCGGTCTGGTCCAGGCAGACGAAGCGCAGCCTGCGCGTGCGCAACTGGGGTCTTGCGATCCACAGGGCCAGCACCAGGGTCAGCGGCCCGCAACCCAGGTCCAGCACGGAGGAACCCTCCGGCAGATCCAGGGCCAGGCCGTACAGCAGGCGCGAGACCCGGTAGATGTTCCAAGGCAGGAAATAATAGAGGTACGCCGAGAGGTTGGCCGGGCTGGAGAGGTAGTTGGCCTGCGGCCCGGGGCCGCGCTCGGCCGTGAGCGCCAGGGAGAGGCGCTTGACGTCGTTGGGCAGGCCCGCGCCGTGCTTTGCCTTGAGGGGGTGCGCCGTGTGCAGCACGCGGCGGTAGTCCTCCAGGGCGGCGGCCAGCTCGGGCGGGGCCTGGATGAAGAGGGGGCGCGCGCTGCGCAACCTGCCCTGTGTGTCAGCCTGCATGGATGAACCTCATGGAGCCAATGAAAGAATCCTGAAACCCGGGCCGGGCGGCCACGTCCACCAGCCGGGACCTGCGGGGAAGCTCCGCCAGCCAGGTCCGCACGTCTTCGCGGGATGCGGCCAGGCAGGCCCCCTCCAGGGAGGTGTTGCCCACCGCCCGGACCTTGAGCGCGCCGCCCGGAGGCAGGAAGCCCAGGGCTTCCAGATCCTGCGGGGAGACGTGTTCGCCAAGGGCTCCGGCCAGCAGCACGGACTTCAGGGCCGCGAAGCCGAGCCCGGCCTCCTCGAGAAGATAGCGCACCGCCACGTTGAAGGCGGCCTTGACCTTGAGCAGCGCCTCCACATCGGAGGAGTACAGGCTCACGCCGCCCACATCCAGCTTCGGCTCGCCGCCCTCTTCGCCCAGGCCGACCAGGAAGCGCGCGGCCAGTGGCGAGGGGGACCGGCGGTCGAAGCGGCCCTCCGGGGTCAGCGCGCCCGCCGCCAGCAGCCGGGCGGCCAGGCTCACATAGCCCGTGCCGGAGATTCCGCGCGCTGCTCCGCCGCCGAGCACCTCGGGCACGAGCCCAGCTGGCATGGCGGTGAAGCGCACCGCCGCATGCGGCCCAGCCAGCATGCCCTGGGCCATGCCAACGCCTTCCAGCGCTGGCCCCATGGGAACGCTGGCCAACAGCACCTCGCCGCCGGGGAGCTCCAGGGCGAATTCGCCGTTGGTGCCCAGGTCCGCAAGAAGATACGGGGTCTCGGGCGTCTGGCCGGAAAAGGCCAACGCGGCCAGACCGGCGCTCACGTCGCCGCCCACGAAGGGCGCGAGGAGCGGCGGGATGTAGACCCGGGGCAGGCGCGCGTCAAGCTCGGCGTAGTCCCCTCCCGGCCAGTCCACCCTGTAGGGCGCGGCGGCCAGGCCCGAGGCGTCCCGGCCCAGGGCAAGCATGGTCATGCAGGTGTTTCCCGCCAGGCAGATGCGCTCCGGCGTGCAGGGCAGCCCCCGGACAATCCTCATTATGGATGCGGCGACCGCCTCGCGCAGGCGCTCCGCACCACCAGGCAGCGCGGCCAGCGAGAGCCTGGCCATCACCTCGGACCCGGCCCCGAGCTGCGGGTTGGGGAACTGCCCGCCCGAGGTTGCTCCAGCGCCCTCGAAGCGCCAGTGCACCGAGGTGGTGCCCAGGTCGATGCCCAGCACGCCGCCGCAGGCTACGGGCAGATCAACGCCGCCATCAGGAGCGGAAGCTTCCAGCGCGGCCTCGACCAGGCTGCCGGGAACGGGCGGGCGCAGGCAGGCCAGCCGCCAGCCATCAAGAAGGGGTTCCCTGGGCAGGCGGCGGACCTCCTCCGGCAGGGGCTCGGGCGCCCCTTCGGCGAACCTCACCCGGCACAGCCCGCAACGGCCCGCGCCGGAACACAGTGGCTTGCCTCTGTAAGCGCCAGCGGCGAAGAGCGCCTGGGCCAGGGTGAACCCCGGCTGTATGCCCTGGGACAAGGGTTTTCGGCCTTCTCCAGGCAGGATGGCGAAGGTTTTCATGGGGCTTGAGAATGCTTCCGGCGGAGTCCGAGCGCAAGCGTTTTTCGGTTGGGCCAAACCTAAAGCGTATAGCACAATTTCGGCCGCTCGCAATGGGTGTTTGTATGTGATTAGCGGCACTTGCCCTAAATATGTCAAAAATCGACGAAAAGCCTGGACATTTTTTTTTGCCCCGACTAAAAAAGGCACCAAGGATTCGCTCACTAGCGGGATCATGGGCTTACCAGTCGTTGCGCAGCCCTGCCCGCCAGGCGCCCTACCCCCCCGAGCATTCTCCATGGGGCGCCACATTAAAAAGCATCTAAAGCATCAAGCCGAAGCCATCAGAGGCACCGGGTTCCGCCCGGTTCTCGAAAACTGTTAGCAACGGCCAGAACAAGAGGAGACGAGGAAAGAGATGCCCCGCACCACACCCCTTGCCCCCTGGATGAGCGTACGCACCTTGCTTGTGTTCGCCATCCTGCTCACCACCACCGCCTGCGGATCGAAACAGTACTCCACCAAACAAGTCCTCGCCGACGACGCCAACTCCACCGAATCCATCGCCGCCAGCTTCGAGCCCACTTCCCCCTTCCTGCGCATGGGCGGCAATCAGTTCTGCACCCTCCCGGTGCCCAGCGTCGTTGCGGGAACCAAGAATCCCTTCGATCTTGTGAGCATGAGCGGCACCACCACCAACCAGCGCCTGCTGGCCCTGGCCTTCAGCCAGATCGGCACGCTCTACCGCCCCGGCGGCACCGAGCCCTCCACCGGGTTCGACTGCTCCGGCTTCACCACCTGGGTCTACAGCAAACTCGGGGTGAACCTGCCGCGCAGCTCCCGCGAGCAGTTCCAGGAAGGAAAAGTGATCGCCAAGAGCCAACTGCGCAAAGGCGACCTGGTCTTCTTCGGCAACAAACACCGCATCACCCACGTCGGCATCTACCTCGAAGACAACAAGTTCATCCACAGCTCCAGCTCCGGAGACACCGTCAAGATATCCAGCCTGGACGAACCCACCTGGGAGCGCAAATACACCGGCGCGCGCCGGGTATTCTAGGCACTTGGGCGGCCCGGCCGCCCGGCTGACCGGCCATCGGGGGCGAAAGCGCAGGCTTTCGCCCCTTTTCATTTGGCCCGGATTCGTCTACACTTATATAAAATCCAGTTGCCGTGAGGGTTCGGCGCATGGCCAGCCCAAAAAAAATAAAGCCAAAAAAAATCATCAAGACAACGCTGACCTTTCTGGCCGGGCTCGCCCTGCCGGTTTCCCTCGTGGTGGGCTGGCACGTAGCCTACGGCCAGCAGGACGCCACGGACAAGCCGCGCCAGACCGCCTCCGGGAGCGCGCAGCGCGTGCCCCAGCCCTATCAGCCAGGCAGCCCTCTGCCGCCCTTGCCGCACGCCTCCGCCCAGCCGCAGGCCCGCCCCGCGCCCCAAGCCCTCGCGAAGCCGCCCGTGAGCACCGCATCCCTGGAGCAGGCCCCGCCCGCACCCGCCCTGGTTCCCGCCGGAGACGAACTGGACGACATGCGCAAGATTTTTTCCAGCACCGTGCAGCAGCCCAACATGGAACGCATGGACCGCTACATCAAGGGCTGGAAGAACGCCCCCAAGGTGCAGCAGGCCCTGGAGGACCGCCGCAACAGACTGGCCCGCATGGACAAGCGCTTCCTCGATTTCGTCCGCGAGGACGTGTCCACCCAGATGAAACAGCGCGGCCTCGCCTTCGAGCGGACGCAATATTTCGTCTACGCCGACCGCAACCCCAAGACCCAGTTCGTCCTGGTGGGCTTCTACGACGAGGACGCGCGGCGCATCGAGTTCCTCGGGGCGGACCTCATGTCCTCCGGGAACCTGGAGAAGGGCGGGGACTACTACGTCACCCCCACGGGCGTTTTCGAGAACCTGGTGGACAACTTCGGCTACAGGGCTCTGGGCACCCCCAACCAGGATGGCTGGCGCGGCCTGGGCGCCAAGGACAGCCGCGTGTGGGACTTCGGCGACCAGAAGAGCCTGAAGAAATACAAGGGCGGCAACACCGTGAGCCAGATGCGCCTGCTGATGCACTCCACCGATCCCGACAAGGGCGAGCCCAGGCTCGGCCGCACGGACTCCAAAGGCTGCGTGCGCATCTCCCACACGCTCAACCATTTCCTGGACACCTACGCCATCCTGGACCTCAACTACGAGCAATGGGCCAAGACCAAGCCCGAATCCTGGCTGCTCAAGAAGGACCGCCGCCCCGTTTCCTACCCCGGCAAATTCCTGATCGTCGGGGATTCGACCTCCTACTTCACGGCCCAGACCAATCCGTGAAATCCGTGCTCAAGCCATGACCCCCCCGCTACAGGCCCAGAAGCCGCTCCCCGAGCGCGTTCTCTGCATAGACGACGACTCGTCCATCCGCGAGAGCATCAGCGCCTACCTCTCCGACGTGGGCTACCTCGTGGAGACCGCGCCCGACGGCAACGCGGGTCTGGAAATTCTTGAGCGCAACACCTTCGACGCCGTCCTGCTCGACCTCTCCATGCCCGGGGTCAGCGGCCTCGAAGTTCTGGACCAGACCACCCGGTCCCACCCCGCCCTGCCGGTGATCGTCATCTCCGGCACCGGCAACGTCCACGACGTCATCGCCGCCCTGCGCCTGGGCGCGTGGGATTTCCTGACCAAGCCCATCGAGGACCTGGACCTCCTCCACTACGTGCTGCGCCGCTGCGTCGAGCGCTCCCGCCTGCTGCAGGAGAACGAGCGCTACCGCCTGCGCCTGGAATCCCTGGTGGAGGAGCGCACCCTGGCCCTCTCCGAGGAGGTGCGCGAGCGCCGCCTGGCCGAGGAGGCCCTGCGCAAGTCCCTGCACGAGAAGGAGGTGCTCCTCAAGGAGGTGCACCACCGGGTCAAGAACAACCTCCAGGTGGTTTCCAGCCTGCTCTCCCTCCAGGCCCTGCGCCACGACGACCCCCGGCTCAACGAATGCCTGCTGGACAGCCAGACCAGGGTCCGGGCCATGGCCCTGGTCCACGAGAAGCTCTACAACTCCGCGGACCTGAGCCGCGTGGACCTGGCCAGCTACCTGGAGCGCCTGGCCCTCTTCCTGTTGCAGACCTACAGCCGCACCGGGCTGGACATCACGCCGGACATCGCCTGCGACCCGGTCTCCCTGCCCGTGGACACGGCCATCCCCTGCGGGCTCATCCTCAACGAGCTCATCTCCAACTGCCTCAAACACGCCTTCAACGGCCGCCAGCATGGCGTGATCACCCTGCGCCTGAATCGCGACGGGGAGACGATCAACCTGTGGGTCGAAGACGACGGCAACGGCCTGCCCCAGGGCTTCGAACTCGCGCGGGTGGACACCCTGGGCCTGCAGCTCGTATTCAACCTGACCCAGCAGCTCAAGGCCAGCCTCCAGGTGGCCGCTTTGGACCCAGGCACCTCCTTCCGGTTGAGCTTCCGCCACCCCGACCCCGCCGAGGCCTGAGCCCGCCTCCCGAAAGCTTTGACATCTTCCTTGTTTGCGTGCACAGCCCAGGGCTGGGAGGCTCCATGCCCAGCATCGCAAGCGACCCCGCCCGCCATGTGACCATCGACCGGCGGCCCGGACAGTACCTCTGTTTCCCCGACGTATGCCTCACGGATGCGGGCACCCTGGTCTGCGTCTACCGCCAGGGGGACCAGCACGTGGCCACCCGCTTCGACCTGCTCAACTGCACCAGCCACGACCTGGGCCGCACCTGGACCAAGCCCCGCTTCCTGGTGCCCGGGGTGGGGCACTGCCCGCGCATGACCCGGCTGCCCGGCGGCAAGCTGATGATCATCGACGACCAGTCCCAAAGCACCTTCGTGAGCATGGACGACGGGGCCATCTTCCTGCGCCAGTCCTGCGCCGGGAGCTACATTCCCATACCGGACCGCGTGCTGCCCCTGCGCCCGGACCTCTACCTGACCACCGGGCACACCCACCAGGGCGAGTCGGCCCCCCCGAAGATCCGTCAGGCCCCCTCCATGCAGATGGTCTACGCCTCGCGCAACCAGGGAGGGGCGTGGCAGCCCTACTCGGTCATGGTTTTCGACCCCAACCTCGTGCTCTGCGAGGCCTCCATGATCCGCCTGGAGGACGGCAGGCTCCTGGCCATCCTGCGCGAGAACTCCTTCGTGCATGAGCCCATGTACATCTGCCTAAGCGACGACGAGGGCGTCTCCTGGACGCCGCCCAGGCCAACGCCGCTCATCGGGCACCGGCCCTGCATCGGGCTCACGCCCTCCGGGCGGCTGCTGGTCACCTACCGCAACGTGGCCCCGGACGGGGGCACCGCGGCCTGGATGGGCTCCCTGGACGAGCTGGACACCGACTACGCCGTGCACGGCCTGCACCCGGACCCGGCCAACCCCCGCCTGACCCCGCAGGGCCTGCTGGTGGAGAACGAAGCCGGGCGCGAGGCCTGCCTGCGCTACTGCCTGCGGCCCCTGACCGACCCGGAGCGCGCCCGGGCCACGCTCTCGGCGGAAGTGCTGGTGGAGTCGGCGCAGCAGAACGCTTGCGCCTTGTATTTCTGCGGCTGGTGGAGGCTGACGCCCGAAGCCCTGCTGCCCCCGGCCGAGGACGCCGCGCCCATCGCCCTGGAGCGCGGGAAGCCGGTGCGCCTGAACCTGCGGCACACACCGGGAGAGATCATGGCGGAGGTCAACGGCGAGCACGCCGGGGCCTACCCCGTTGATTCGCGCCGCGCCGAGGCCAGGCCCATCCTGGTCGGCAACGCCAACACCCGCGAGCACAACGGCGGGCGGCATTTCTGGCGCAACCTCAGCCTGAGCATCACGGAACCGCGCTACGAGCGGGATTACCATTGGAGCTGGGATCACACCCAGGGCCACCCCGACGCCTGGGCTCAGGCCAGGGTGCTGGAAATGGCCAACGACCGCGAGGCCAACTTCGGCGACTACGGCTATTCGGGCTGGGCCGCGCTGCCCGACGGGCGCTACTTCTGCGCCTACCACCACGCGGCCAGCGCCGAACCCGGATACGAGCCGGGCCGGAGCTGCCACATCCGCGGCACCTGGCTGGAGGATTCCGATTTCACCCCCCAACCCCCGAGAGAGGGACCATGAGCAGTGAAGCACCCGCCAAACGCAAGACCCTGGGCCAGATCGAGGTCATGCGCGCCCTGGCCGTGACAGGCATCTTCCTTTACCACCTCTGGTCCGACGTGCCCAAGGCGGGCACCGAGAACCCCTTCGGCCCCTGGTTCGGGGCGCTGCTCAGCCAGGGCTGGATGGGCGTGATCCTGTTCAACATCGTCACGGGCTTCGTGCTCACCCTGCCCTTTGCTGGCCCGGCCGCGCGGCCCATGCCATCCTACTTCCAGTTCATGCGCCACCGCCTGCTGCGCATCTGCCCCAACTACTACATCGGGCTGGTGTTCTGGACGCTGGTGGCCATCGTTGCGGGCAAGGGCGGGGCGGCGCTGCTGAGCTCCTTCGTGCAGCACGCGCTGTTCGTGCATACGCTCAACCCGGCGGTGTTCTTCGACATCGTTCCCGCCTACTGGTGGATGGGCCTGCTGGCGCAGTTCTACCTGGCCTACCCGCTGCTGTGGAAGCTGTTCACGAAGTTCGGCCCCAAGAAGGCGGCCCTGATTCTGTGCGGGGGCTGCTGGGGCCTGTGGGCCGTGCTGGAGGTGCTGGCCAAGCTGATGCCCGGCTCCACCTTCGCCATGTGCAACTACCTGTTCTACTTCAACCTGCCCTACCGCCTGGGCGAGTTCGCCCTGGGCATGTACCTCTGCGCCCTCTGGCGCGACCCGGCGGCCAACCCCGTGCTCTCGCAGGGCCTGAGCGTGGGCGAGGCCTTCAAGTGCAAGCGCCGCCTGGCCGTGGCCGGCTTTGCGCTGCTGGTGGGCTGGGGCTGGCTGGTTTGCATCCCCGGGCCGGTGCTGCTGGTGACGCACCTCTACTGGCTGGCGGTGGTGTTCTGCCTCGGGGCGGCGATCTTCTTCACGGACAGCATGGACAGGCTTGGCGTGTGGAAGCCCGTGAGCGTGTACGCGGGGCTCTCCTACAGCATCTACCTGATGCACCAGCCCATCCTGGCCTACGCCTCGGAGTGGGTGCGGCCGCAGATGGAGCCCTTCCCGGCGTTCATTTTCCTGACGGGGGTGTGCGGGCTGGCCTCCGTGCTGGTGGCCATGGTCACGGACAAGCTCGTGGCCCGCATCAACGAGAAGATAGGCTGAACGCAAACCGCCCGCGCCCGTGAAACACGGACGCGGGCGGCGTACATTCCTGCGTTCGCGGGCAGACCCAGGTGGCTCAGGCGGCCCGGGCGGCCCGGGCGGCCCTGAGCGCCGCCTGCGAGGCCGCCGCATCCATCGCCGCCAGAAACTCGGCGGCGTCGGTAACGCGCAGGGAGGCCGCCGGGCGAGTGGCCTCGAAAACCTGCGCCTCCAGGGCCAGGGGGTCCTGCAGGTCGGGCTCGATTCCCAGGTGGGGCAGCAGCAGGGCGTAACCCTTGAGGGCGTGGCGGCGCAGAATGGTGAGCATGTCCCCCCGGCGGGTGCGCGACGGGTCCTCCCCGGGGGCGCAGGCCCGCCCGAAGACAACGAGTTGGCGGCAGGACAGGAAGCGCATGGGGTACACCGAGCAGGCCCCCTCATGCAGGAAGGGGCAGCCCTGTCCCCCGCCCTCGGCCAGGCGGGCCAGCACGGCCTTGCTGCCGGGAGGGTTGGCCCCTGTCAGGTGCCAGACGGCTCCGGCCAGTTCCAGGTCCGTGGCGCGGTGCACGGGGCTTTCGCAGCAGGCGCTGCAACGCTTCCTGCAAGCTGGCTGGCTGCCGCGCAATAGCGACTCCTGACGCAGGCTCAGGCGCACTCCCGCCTCCAGCATGGCCTGAGCCCTGATCAGGCTGCCCATCCAGGAAAACGTCAAGGCCTTGGCGGTGGTTCCGCAACCCATTGTGATTCCTCCTGTTCCCGTACATCCAAACGGGCTTGCACCAGGATCCAAGCAATCTTCGTTCCAGGTTGCAGGTTGAAGACCCGTCCAACCCGGCGAGACCATGACGTTTTTGTTACACTCCATCGGGGCGTCAAACCCACTTCGAGGGCGGGAATGGACGGCCCGGAATCGGGCTTTGAAAATCGGGCACTTCAGGCCGCAGCAGCCCTGCAGGGCATCCGAAAGCCCTTCGGAGCCCTTCCGGAGCGGCGTTTCGCCCCCCGCGACCCCCTCAGTGACCATCCGCACCCACTATTTCCGACGGGAAAAGCCACGATTCTCATTTTGTCACCTTTACATTGTCCGGGGTTTATTTTACATTATTGAAAATGAAGACGGGGAGCAGGCCGTCCGAGTCCAGAAAGCCCAAGAAACAGGAAGGATTCCGCCTTCCCCGGGCTTCGGAGCGGGTGCCCGCATTCCGCTCGAGTTTCAGGAAGCTTTGCGCCTGGAGGCCTTTCGCGGCGGAGGATGCCGCGCCGGCCGGCCGCGCAGACCGGCTCCGCCCAGGCGGGGCAGCCCGGTCACCCAATCGTGTCAATCGCCTTTTAAAAATGGAGAGCACCCTATGAGTGGAATCCAGGCACGTTTGAACGCCATCTCGGCGATCATCAACTACAAACCGTCCCACGCTCCCCTCAACTTCCATGAGACCAAGCCCACCGAGGTGTTCGGCAGCAACGTCTTCAACGACAAGGTGATGAAGGAGCGCCTGCCCAAGGCGGTTTACAAGTCCCTGAAGAAGACCATCGCCTACGGCGAGAAGCTCGACTCCTCCGTAGCCGACATCGTGGCCAGCGCCATGAAGGATTGGGCCATCGAGAAGGGCGCCACCCACTTCACCCATGTGTTCTACCCGCTGACCGGCCTCACCGCCGAGAAGCACGACGCCTTCCTGGTGCCCGAGGGCGACGGCGGCGCCGTGGCCGAGTTCTCCGGCAAGATGCTCATCCAGGGCGAGCCCGACGCCTCCAGCTTCCCCTCCGGCGGCCTGCGCGCCACCTTCGAAGCCCGCGGCTACACCGCCTGGGACGTGACCAGCCCGGCCTACATCCTGGAGAACCCCAACGGAACCTTCCTGTGCATCCCCACCGCGTTCGTCTCCTGGACCGGCGAGGCCCTGGACAAGAAGACCCCGCTGCTGCGCTCCCTGCAGGCCCTGAACAAGCAGTCCAAGCGCGTGCTGAAGCTCTTCGGCGTCAACACCAAGCTGCCCGTCACCAGCTTCGCCGGCCCCGAGCAGGAATACTTCCTGATCGACCGCAACTTCGTGTTCTCCCGCCCTGACCTGCTCATCGCGGGCCGCTCCCTGTTCGGCGCCCCGTCCGCCAAGGGCCAGGAGTTCGAGGATCAGTACTTCGGCGTGATCCCCCGCCGCGTGCTCTCCTTCATGATGGAGGTCGAGCGCGAGCTGTTCAAGCTGGGCGTCCCGGTCAAGACCCGCCACAACGAAGTGGCCCCCAGCCAGTTCGAGATCGCGCCCATCTTCGAGCAGGGCAACCTGGCCACCGACCACAACCAGCTCATCATGACCACCCTGCGCACCGTGGCCAAGCGCTACGGCATGATCTGCCTGCTGCACGAGAAGCCCTTCGCGGGCATCAACGGCTCCGGCAAGCACCTGAACTACTCCCTGGGCAACGCCGAGCTGGGCAGCCTGTTCGATCCGGGCGACACCCCGCACGCCAACGCCCAGTTCCTGGTGTTCTGCGCCGCCGCCATCCGCGCCCTGCACAAGTACGGCGCCCTGCTGCGCGCCACCGTGGCCTCGGCCTCCAACGACCACCGCCTGGGCGCCAACGAGGCCCCGCCGGCCATCATGAGCGCCTACCTGGGCGAGCAGCTGGCCGACGTGTTCGAGCAGATCAAGAAGGGCGAAGTGAAGGGCTCCAAGCAGAAGGGCGTCATGCACATCGGCGTGGACACCCTGCCCCCGCTGCCCATGGATCCGGGCGACCGCAACCGCACCAGCCCCTTCGCCTTCACCGGCAACCGCTTCGAGTTCCGCGCCGTGGGCTCCGCCATGTCCATCGCCGGCCCCCAGGTGGCCCTGAACACGATCATGGCCGAGTCCCTGGACTACGTCGCCACCGAGCTGGAGAAGCGCACCGG
>JBKICO010000067.1:0-3074 GCA_046567065.1 Acidobacteriota bacterium | reverse complement strand
CTACGACTTCCACGTGTTGGACCGCAGCCGGGGCGAGTTCGGCGAGCCAGCCGACGACGTGGCCACCATGAGCCTCAACTTCGTGCTCTTCTCGCTCTACGGGCAGACGGATGCGCCCAGGCTCTCCGGCCCGCTGGAGCAACTCTACACCGCCTTCTGGGAGCGCTACCTGGAGCGCACCCACGACGAGGAGATTCTGGAAGTGATCGCGCCGTTCTATATGTTCCGGGGCCTGGTGATCGCCTCGCCCCAGTGGTACCCGCACCACCCCGAGCCCGTGCGCCGGGGTCTGCTGCGCTTCCTTGAAAACGTGTTGGAGGATGACCGCTTCGACTGGCGCGGCATCAACAAGTACCTGGCATGAGCGCCCTGGCCGCGGAGGCGGACGGCCCGCTCGCGGAGCGGGCCGGGGCGGCGCTGTGGTTCACGGGGCTGCCCGGGTCGGGCAAGTCCACGGTGGCCAAGGCCGTGCTGGAGGCTCTGCGCCAGCGCGGGCTCGACCCCGTGTGGCTGCAGATGGACGCCCGGCGCAAGCACTACACGCCCAGGCCCCTCTACACCGCCAAGGAGCGGGAGGACGCCTACCGCATGTTCGCGGAGGAGGCCGCCGCCCTGGCCGGGGAGGGCAGGGTGGTGCTCATGGACGGCACCGCGCCGCTACGCTCCATGAGGGACCGCGCCCGGGAGCGCATCGAACGCTTCGCCGAGGTGCACCTGCGCTGCGGCGTGGCCACGGCCATGCGCCGGGAGGCGGCCCGGCCCGAGGGGCTGGTCATGGCCGGGCTCTACGCCAAGGCCGTGAAGCGCAAGGCCACGGGCCAGAAGTTCGAGGGCCTGGGCCAGGTGGTGGGGGTGGACGTCCCCTTCGAGGAGGACCCGCACGCGGAGCTTACGCTCGACGCCGAAAAGCTGAGCGCGGAGCAGATGCGCGACGCGGTGCTGGAGAGGTTCGCGGGCTGGTTCGGGGAGGGCGAGCCTCGGTAGTTCCCGCCCTTTACCGCGCCCCTTCCATGCATTAGTATGGCAGGATGAAGTTTCACGTCTTCACGTTCGGCTGCCAGATGAACGCCGCCGATTCCGGCTGGCTGACACGTTCGCTGGAAAACATGGGATGGGAAAAGGCCCCCGCCGACCAGGCCAAGGCCTTCATCGTCAACACCTGCTCCGTGCGCGAGAAGCCCGAGCAGAAACTCTACAGCGAGCTCGGCCGCATCGCCGAGCACCTGGAGCGCGAGCCGGGCCTGTTCTGCGCCGTGGGCGGGTGCGTGGCCCAACAGGTGGGGGCCAAGCTCTGGAACCGCTTCCCCTTCGTGCGGCTCGTCTTCGGCACGGATGGCGTGTCCCAGGCCCCGCAGGCCCTGGCGCGTATCGCCCGGGAGCCCAGGCTGCGCGTCTCGCTGCTCGATTTTTCCGACTCCTACATCGAGCGCGACGCCGCACTGCCCGGCCCCCTGGATTCGCCCCGGGCCTTCGTGAACATCATGCAGGGCTGCGACAACTTCTGTACCTACTGCATCGTGCCTTACGTGCGCGGCCGCCAGAAATCGCGCGGCTCGGAGGCCGTCCTGGCGGAGTGCCGCTCCCTGGCCGAGTGCGGCGTCAAGGACGTCACACTCCTGGGGCAGAACGTGAACAGCTACGGGCGGGACAAGGGCGGCGACGGCACCAGCTTCCCGCAACTGCTGCGCGCGGTGGCCGCCGTGGACGGCATCGAGCGGGTGCGCTTCACCACCTCGCACCCCAAGGACATCGCGCCGGAAGTGGTGGCGGCCTTCGGCGAGCTTGAGAACCTCTGCCCCACGCTGCACCTGCCCGTGCAGTCCGGCTCGGACGACGTGCTCAGGCGCATGGGCCGCAGCTACACCGTGGAGAAGTATCTCGGCATCGTGGACGCCCTGCGCCGCGCCCGCCCGGACATCTCGCTCACCACGGACTTCATCGTGGGTTTTCCGGGCGAGACCGAGGAGGACTTCAAGGCCACGCTGGAGCTGATCCCCCGCGCCGGGTTCGAGGGCTCCTTCTCCTTCATCTATAGCGACCGCCCCGGGGTGGCCGCCGCCAAGATGGAGCCCAAGATCCCCGCGGAGATAAAGTCCTGGCGGCTCGACGAGCTTCAGGCCTTGCAAAATGCCCGGCAGCAGTCCATTTTGCAGGGGCTCGTCTCCTCAGTGGCACCGGTGCTCGTGGAAGGCCCCGGCAAACGCAGGGACTCCGACGCCCCGGCCTGGCGCGGGCGCGACGCCCACGGCCGCACCGTGAACTTCCTGGCCCCGGCCAGCCCGGACCTGTTCGGGCGCATCGTGAACGTGCGCGTGACCGAGGCCAAAAAGCATTCCTTATGGGGGGAGATACTGCCATGATCGAAATGAAGGTTTCCGGCCTCGCCCTCGACGAGGAGACGCAGGCCCCCGTGCTCGTGCTCAAGAGCCTCGACGACAAGACCACCCTGCCCATCTGGATCGGGGCCATGGAGGCCATGGCCATCTCGCTGACGCTCAACGACGTCAAGCTGCCCCGGCCCATGACGCACGACCTGTTGCTCTCCTCCATCGAGGCCCTGGGCGGCAAGGTGCTGCGCATCTCCGTCACCGGGCTCACCGACGGCACCTTCTTCGCCATCGTCAGCGTGGATCAGGGCGGCAAGGAAGTGGAGATCGACGCCCGGCCCTCCGACGCCGTGGCCCTGGCCCTGCGCGCCAAGGCCCCCATCCTGGTGGCCCCCGCCGTGGTGGAGGCCCTGGCCGAGAACAAACCCAAGCCGGGCATCGCCACCGACGGCACCGACGACTGGACCGACATACTGGAAAGCTACAACCCCGCCGACACCAAATACAAGATGTAGGGCCACATGATCGACCTGCACACCCACACCACCTTCTCCGACGGCGAGCGCATCCCGGCGGAGCTCGCCCGCCGCGCCGCCAAGGCCGGATACAAGGGGCTGGCCATCACCGACCACGCTGACCACTCCAACATGTACCACATCCTGGAGAACCTGCAGCGCTTCGCCAAGGAGGCCGGGCCCTACCTGGACATCAACCTGGCCGTGGGCGTGGAGCTGACCCACGTGCCCC
>JBKICO010000066.1:0-3118 GCA_046567065.1 Acidobacteriota bacterium | reverse complement strand
ACAGGTCCACCCGGTAGGCGTCGTAGAACAGGCTGCCCTGCAGCGGCAGTGTGAGCACGCAGGCCGCGATGTTGCACAGGGCCAGGGCCAGGGTGATCTTCCTGACCGCCCCCGGGGGCATCGTGACCATGCTCAGGCCGAAGACCACGAGCCCGCCTATGATGAGGACCAGTTCAGGAGCGAAGAGCAGTGCGTTCATATGTTGGCCTTGGTTTTAAGTCCTGTTTTCCGGTCAGCGCGGCATCAGCTCGGTGAGCGCCAGCGAGTTCTGGGCCGTGTACGCGGTCTGCGCGATGAGGTTGGTGATGCTTGGGCGTATGGCCTTGAGGAAGGGCTCGGGGGCCAGGCCGATCCAGAACACGAAGATCAGCAGCGGGGCCAGGGTCACGGTTTCGCGCCAGTTGAGGTCGAACATCTTGGACTGGTCCGGGTTGGCGGTGCCGCCCCAGATGACGCGCTGGAGCATCCTGAACATATAGGCCGCCGCCAGGATGGCTCCGGGCACGGCGCAGGCGGCCACGACCTTGTTGTTGAAGAAGGCCCCCGCCAGGATCAGGAACTCGCCCACGAAGCTGTTGGTGCCCGGGAAGGCCAGGGACGAGAGCGAGAACACGGTCAGGTAGGTGACGTAGATGGGCATGAAGCGCCCAAGCCCGGCGGCGGCGGAGAGCTCGCGGCTGTGGCTGCGCTCGTAGACCATGCCCACGCAGAAGAACAGCGCGCCCGTGGTCACGCCGTGGTTGATCATCTGGAGCACCGCGCCCTCGATGCCGCGCTGGTTGAGCGCGAAGATGCCCAGGGTCACGAAGCCCATGTGCCCCACCGAGGAGTAGGCGATGAGCTTTTTCATGTCCTGCTGGGCCAGGGCCGTGAACCCGCCGTAGAGGATGCCCGCCACCGAGAGCCACTGCAGGAAGGGCATCAGCCCCACAGTGGCCGCCGGGGTGATTGGCAGGCAGAAGCGCAGGAAGCCGTAGGTGCCCATCTTCAGGAGCACCGAGGCCAGGATGACCGAGCCCGCCGTGGGCGCTTCCACGTGGGCCGCGGGCAGCCAGGTGTGGAAGGGGAACATGGGCACCTTGATGGCGAAGGCGATGAAGAAGGCCAGGAACACATAAAGCTGGAAGGTCGAGGAGTAGTTCTGGCCCATGAGCGCCGGGATGCTGAAGGTGCCCTGGCTGATGTAGAGCGCCACGATGGCGACAAGCAGCAGCACCGACCCGGCCAGCGTGTACAGGAAGAACTTGATGGAGGCGTAGGTCTTGCGGGGGCCGCCCCAGACCGCGATGAGCAGGTACATGGGGATGAGCATGGCCTCCCAGAGCACGTAGAAGAGCACCAGGTCCAGGGCCATGAACACGCCCAGCATGGAGGTCTCCATGATGAGCAGGCAGATCATGAACTCACGCACCCGCGTGGTGATGTAGCGCCAGGAGCCCAGCACGCACAGCGGCATGATGAGCGTTGTCATCATCACCAGCAGGATGGAGATGCCGTCCACGCCCAGGGTGTAGTTGATGTTCAGCGTGGGGATCCAGGCGGCGTGCTCGCCGAACTGGTAGAGGTGCGAGGTGGTGTCGAACCCCCACCACACAGGCAGGGAGAGGGCCGCCACGGCCAGGGTGACGATCAGGCTCCATACCTTCACCGCGTTCTCGCCCGGCAGCACCAGGGCCACCACCGCCCCCGCCAACGGCAGGAAGATCAGTAGCGAGAGGATCGGGAACCCGAATGTATTCATGGTCAGAAAGTCCATTCCCACGCTCCTTGCTCAATGAGATCGAGGCACGGCCAGGGCTTCACGGGCTCAGGCCGTGGCCAGGACGACGAGCACCACGGCGACCACCGCCAGCATCAGGATGATGTTGTACTGTAGGCGGCCCGCCTGCGCCCCGCGCAGCACGCCGCCCGTCTCGCGCACGCCCCTCGCGGTGCCGTCGATCACGCCGTCGAGGATGTTCCAGTCGAACCAGGACCAGAAGCGCGAAGTCTTCATCAGCGGGATGAGCCCGATGGTGTTGTAGGCCTCGCTCACGGTGTCGTCGGCGGATTGGATGGGCTTGCGCGCCAGCCAGAAGAAGGCGCGGCCGCCCATGCGGTAGAACCAGTCCATGTCCAGGCTGATGACGGCCTCCGGGGTGAGCTTCTTGAGCAGCAGGAAGAAGCCCAGGGCCGTGAACAGCAGGATCTGCAGCGTTTCGGACAGATGGTAGGTGTCGTACGGGTGGTACTGCGCGGCCACGTCCGGGTAGGGCAGCATCTCGTAGAGATACGGCGTGTAGCAGCCGATGAAGATGCACAGGAAGGAGGCGATGAGCATGGCCGCCTGCATGTTCAGCGGCGGGTCCTTGGCCTTCTCCCAGGTCTCCTTGCTGCAGTTGTTCTTCCCGAACCAGATGTAATAGGGGACCTTGAGGCCCGTGTGCAGGAAGGTGCCCGCCGAGGCCAGCATCAGCAGGAAGGCGGCCCAGAGGTTGTGCTGCTCGAACCCGGCCGCCACGATCATTGATTTGCTCACGAAGCCGCTGAACAAGGGGAAGGCCGAGATCGAGAGGCCCCCTATGAGCGTGAATATGAAGGCCCGGGGCATCTTCTTGTAGAGCCCGCCCAGCTCCGTGAACTTGCTCTTGCCCGTCATCTGCAGCACCGAGCCGCAGCCCATGAACAGCAGGCCCTTGTAGAGGATGTGCGCGAATGCGTGCGCGCAGGCCCCGTTGATGGCCATCTGCGAGCCTAAGCCCACGCCCGCCACCATGTACCCCACCTGGCTGATGATGTGGTAGGCCAGCAGCCGCCGGGCGTCGTTCTCGAGCACCGCGTACACGACACCGTAGAGGGCCATGCACACGCCCAGGGGCACCAGGATCTCCATGCCCGCGAAGCCGCGCGCCAGGGCGTACACCGCCGTCTTGGTGGTGAAGGCGCACATGAACACCGCGCCCGAGACCGTGGCCTCGCCGTAGGCGTCGGGCAGCCAGGCGTGCAGCGGGGGCACGGCGGCGTTGAGGATGAAGCCCGCCATGATGAGCCAGGTGTAGAGCTGCGGGTCGCCCACGCCGATGGGCCCGAAGGAGATGTCGCCCCCCGTGGCCTGGTAGCGCAGCACCAGCCCGGCAAG
>JBKICO010000065.1:0-3088 GCA_046567065.1 Acidobacteriota bacterium | reverse complement strand
GGCCTCCTGCACCATGGTCCTGGCGTAGGACTCCTCGGGCTCGCGGCCCTTGAGCCTGGAGGCGAACAACTGGGCGAAGCCGCGCAGGGCCGAAAGCGGGTTGCGTATCTCGTGGGCCACGCCAGCGGCCAGGCGGCCCACCGTGGCCAACTGGCGGCTCTGCTCCAGATCGTTCTCCAGGGAGCGCAGCTGGGTGCGGTCGCGCAGGATGACCAGGGTCTCGCCGTCCAGGGAGCGGCTGAGTAGCTCCAGGTGCCGTCCCTCAAGGTCCTGCTGGCGCCATTCGCCCGCGGGCGCGCAGCCCTCCCCGGGCTCCCTCAGGCAAGCGGCCACGGGCAGGGAGTCGAAGCTGCGCCCGGCCAGGTCGTCGCCGAGGATGTTCTTGGCCGCCGGGTTGGCGGCGGTGACCATGCCCGAGGCGTCCACGGCCATGATCCCCTCGGGGATGGAGTCCAGCAGTTTGGAGTGGAAGCTCTCCAGGCGCACCAGTCTGCGCCCCTGGGTGCGCCTGCGCATGTAGGCCAGCAGCAGCAGCCAGACCAGGCCCGCCGCGCCCAGCACGAAGCCCGTCTGGGCCACGGCCTGGCTGCGGAACTGCCGGTACTGCTGGTAGTGCTCGTCCAGGCTCATGCCCACCAGGAAATACACCGGGGCCTGCCTGCCCGCCCCCATGCCGGAGCCGGAGCCGGGGCCGGAGCCGGGGCCGGAGCCGGGGCCGGGGCCGGAGCCGCGCCCGCCCGGGCAGAGCTGGGCCATGCCCGGGCGCATCACGCTGGCGTAGCCCAGCATGGTTGTGCCCCCCGCGAAGGGCAGGCTGCCGAACCACTCGCCTGTGACGGCGAGGTCCTCCAAAGCCATGGGGTCCAGGGGGGGCTGCGTCGCGGCGCCAGCCGCTTCCGGCTGGGAGGATAGCAGCAGTTGGCCGTTGGAGTCGTACACGCCCAGAAACAGCACGTCGCCCGAGGCCGTGACCTCATGGAAGGCCTCCTGCAGGCGCTGGCGGGCCTCCTCGGGCTGCATGCGCCCGAGCATGGGCATCACGCGGGTGAGGTTGGCCTCCACCCCGTGCAGGATGGCCCGCGCCGCGAAGAGCACGTGCTGGTCGATGAGCCTGCGCTGCTCCACCAGGTTGCGCCAGGTGAGCGCCGAGAGCGCAGCCCCCAGGATGACCAGGGCCAGGGCGGCCAGGGCCAGGAGGCTCACGGGCGATCGCTGGGAGGAGACGTCCACGGTCTTATTTCACCACCAGGTCCATCACCTGCTCGGGGGTGAGGTTGTTCTCGATGGCCAGCTCGCGGAAGGTCATGTCCGAGAAGGCCACGATGCCCCTGGCCTTGAGCCTGGCCTGGGCCTGCTGCGTGTCGATGCCGTTTTCGCGGCAGAAGGCGGCCAGGGTCATGCGCTCCAGCCCCTCCGGGACCTGGGTGTTGGCCGGGGCATGGGTTCCGGCCTGCTCGTGGCCCGGCTGCGCCACGCCTTGAGCCGGGGCGGAAACAGGAGCCTGGGCCTGGGTTTGGGCCGGAGCCTGGACCGGAGCCTGGACCGTAGTGGGCTCGGCGGCCTTGGGCGGCACGCCGCGCAGGACGTCGTAGACCTCGATGGGCAGCATGAGGTTGGTTTGGGCGATCTGGCGCAGGGTCATCTCCGGGGAGGCCTTGATGCCCGCCTTTATCAGCTTCTCCACGGCGGCGGAAAGATTCAGGCCGTACTGCTCGCACACGTCGGAGAGCTTGAGCCTGCCGAGCCCCGGCGGGGGGTCGGCGGGCAACTGCGGCGTGGGGGGCGGCGTCTTGACCTCGGCGGTCTGCACCGGCGGGGGCGTGGGGGCCTTGGGCTCCCTGCCGCCGCGCAGGGTCTCGTACACGGCTGCGGGGGCCAGGCCGTTCTGGCGCGCGATCTCCTGCAGGGTGGCGTCCGGGGAGGAGAGCTTCACGTTGTGCAGGGCCAGGTTGGTCAGGGCCTTGGCCGGGTCCAGGCTCAGGCGCTTGGCCAGGTCCGTGGGCGTCAAGGAGGCGGCCCCGGCGATGGGGGGCTCGCCGAAGCTCTTGGCGTGCCAGGCCTTGAGCGAGGCCGAGAGGTCCACCAGCGCGCCGCCCGGGGGCAGCATCAGCACGCTGGCCAGCACCACTACGAAGAAGATCATAAGCGACAGCACCCAGGATGGGGCCGCGCTGCGTTCCTCTTCCTCCAGGGCCATCATCCTGCGGCCTCCGGCCAGCAGGCTGCCCAGCCCGCCGAGCACGGCCAGCAGGCCCATGCCGTAGTGCAGGGCCTCCCAGCGGGGGCGCGAGAGCCCCAGGAAGGTCCACTGCGACCAGAGGGCCACCTCGCTCGAGGGGCCGGCGAAAAGCGCCAGGGACGAGGCGCACAGCCCCGCCAGGGAAAAGGCGAAAAGCAACCAGAACAGACGGCGTATCATGAAGTTTGCTCCCTGCGATCAGCGCGGGCACCGGCCCGCCGCAAGCCCACAGATCTACACCCCGCCGCCGTCCGATGCAATCCGCCCCTCAAGGAGGAACCCCGCCGGTGGGGGGCGGGGTTCCCTTGGTGAGGGCGCGCCTAAGCGCGCAGTGGAGGCGGAGGACTAGTTGGTCTTGGGCTGGGTTTCAGGAGTCTCGGAGGTCTGGCAGCAGGAGGGCAGGCTGCCCTTGCCGGCGCCGGGGCCGACGCTCTTGCCGGGGCCGTAACCCGCGCCGGGGCCGCCCATGGGGCAGCCGCCAGGCCCATAACCGCCGCCGGGGCCGTAACCGTAGCCGTAGCCGCCGGGGCAGTCGCCGCGGCCGGAGCCGGGGCCGTCGGCCATGGGCAGGCTCACGCCGGTCTCCTTGAATATGCGCTGCTGCAGGGCCACGCGCTCCTGGTAGATCATGGAGCTCAGGTTGCCGATCTCCTTGGCCAGGGCCTCGATCTTGGAGCTTTCGGGCTTGGCCTGGGCCAGCAGGGCGTTGAGCTCGCCCTGCTTGTTCCACTTGCGGCTTTCGAGCTCGGCGATCTTCTGGCGGCCCTCGCGGTAGATCTTGGCCACCTGCTCCTGCTTGTCCTGCGGGATGTCGAGGGACATGCCACGCCAGGCAAGCGCCGGGGAGAA
>JBKICO010000064.1:3442-6232 GCA_046567065.1 Acidobacteriota bacterium | reverse complement strand
GGGGCAGGCGCTGGTGGACAGCCTGTCCCTGGCGGCGAGCCCGGGCGCGGCCAGGGCGCGCATCGGGTACATGTCGCAGAAGTTCTCCCTCTACGGCACGCTGTCGGCCATGCAGAATCTGGAGTTCTTCTCCGGCATCTACGGCCTGACCGGGGCGCGCCGCAGGCAGGCCATGCAGAGCATGATCGACATCTTCGCGCTCGGGCCGCACCTCGCAGAGTCGGCCGACACGCTCCCCCTGGGGTTCAAGCAGCGCCTGGCCCTGGCCTGCGCTGTGATGCACGAGCCCGCCGTGCTGTTCCTCGACGAGCCGACCTCCGGCGTGGACCCCATCACCCGGCGCGAGTTCTGGACGCACATCAACGGGATGGTCGAACGCGGCGTCACCATCATGATAACCACCCACTTCATGGACGAGGCCGAGTATTGCGACCGCATCGCCCTGGTCTACCGGGGCCGGACCATCGCCATCGGCTCCCCCGACGAGCTCAAGGACGAGGCGCGCGGCCCCGGCGCGACGGATCCCAGCCTGGAGGAGGCCTTCATCGCCCTGGTGGAGCGCAGCGGGCGGCAAGGCGATTCGAGGTCGGCCGCATGAACGCCCTGGCGTTGCGACGGCTTCGGGCGATCATCGTCAAGGAGTCCCTGCAGATCATGCGGGACCCGTCGTCCATCCTGATCGGCCTGATCCTGCCCGTGTTCCTGACCCTGCTCTCCGGCTACTCCACCAACCTGGACATCGAGGGCATTTCCGTGGGCCTGGCCCTGGAGGACCACTCCCCCGACGCCCAGGACCTGGCCGCCGCCTTCCGGGCCACCAAATACTTCAAGGTCAGCCAGGGCGGCGACCGCCGCGAGTTCGCTGACGAGCTGGTCTCGGGCAGGCTGTCCGGGCTGGTGGTCATCCCCCAGACCTTCAGCAGGGACCTGGCCCGCGCGGACGGCGAGGCGCCCTTCCAGGTCATCGCCGACGGCTCGGTGCCCAACAGGGCGGCCTTCCTGCAGAACTACGCCATGGGCGTCTGGCGGAACTGGCTCGCGCAGCGCGGCGAGGAGAGGCGGGCCGGGCAGGCGGAGCTCGTGCGGCTTGTGCCGCGCACCTGGTACAACCAGGAACTGGTGAGCCTGAACAGCCTGTTGCCCGGGGGCATGGCCATCAACCTGACCCTGATCGGGGCCCTGCTCACGGCGCTGGTGGTGGCCCGGGAGTGGGAGCGCGGCACCATGGAGGCCATGCTGGCCACGCCGGTGGGCCGCTTCGAGATGCTGCTGGGCAAGCTGATCCCCTATTTCCTGTTGGGCATGGCGGCCATGTTTCTCTGTCTGGCCATCACGCTGGCCGTGTTCGGGGTTCCGTTTCGCGGGTCGGTGGCCGCGCTGGTGATCGTGTCGGCTGTTTTCATGCTGACGGCCCTGGGGCTGGGGCTACTGATCTCCTCGCTGTCCAACAACCAGTTCGTGGCCTCCCAGGCCGCAATCCAGGCCGCGTTTCTGCCCGCGTATTTCCTTTCCGGCTACGTCTTCGAGCCCTCCAGCATGCCCTACCCCATCGAGCTGCTTTCGCGCTGCATCGCCGCCCGGTATTACGTCACCTGCCTGAAGACCCTGTTCCTGGCCGGAGACGTCTGGGAGGTGCTGCTGCCCAACATGGCGGGCATGGCCGTCATCTGCGCGGCCACGCTCGCGCTCACCCTCGCAAACACCCGCCGGACACTGGCATGAACGCCCCACGCATCCGCGCGCTTGTGATCAAGGAGCTGCTGGCCGTACTGCGCGACAGGAAGAGCCGCATGGCCCTCATCCTGCCGCCCTTGCTGCTGCTGGCCGTGTTCTCCTTCGCGGCCACGCTGGAGGTGAAGAACATCGACCTGGCCGTGCTGGACAAGGACGGCGGCAAGCAGGCCGTGGAGCTGGCCCAGCGCTTTGCGGGTTCGCCCTACTTCACCAGGGTCTTCGCGCTGCACGCCCAGGCGGACGTGGCTCCGGCGTTGGAGAGCAGCCGGGCCATGGCAGTGCTGGTCTTCGACGAGGGCTTCTCCCGCAACGTGGCCGCAGGGCGGCAGGCCACCGCCCAACTCATCCTGGACGGCAGGCGCAGCAACGCGGCCCAGATAGTGGAGGGGTACGCGGAGCTCATCGTGGCGCGCTACAACGAGGACCTCGCCAGGCTGGCCGGGCAGCCGGGCGCGCGGACGGCCCTGGTGGCCCGCAACTGGTTCAACCCAAACCTGGATTACCTCTGGTTCACGGTGCCGAACCTCATCGGCATGCTGAGCATGGTGGTGGGGCTTGTGGTCACGTCGCTGTCCGTGGCCCGCGAGCGCGAGCTGGGCACCTTCGACCAACTGCTGGTCTCGCCGCTCTCCCCCTGGGAGATCCTGGCGGGCAAGACGCTGCCCGCCATGATCCTGGGGTGCGCGGAGAGCGTGTGCATCGTCGCCGCGGCCATCCTGCTGTTCCGGGTGCCGTGCGTGGGCTCGCTGTGGACCCTGGGGTTGAGCCTGGTGCTCTACCTGTTCTCCGTGGTGGGTTTCGGCCTGTTCATCTCCTCGCTGTGCAACACCCAGCAGCAGGCCATCCTGGGCACGTTCACCTTCATGATCCCGGCCACCCTGCTCTCGGGCTTCGCGACGCCGCTGGAGACCATGCCCCAGGTGCTGCAGGCGGCCTCCTACGCCAACCCCATGCGTCACTTCCTGCCCGTGGTGCGCGGGATCATGCTCAAGGGCATGCCTTTCGGCATGGCTGCGGAGGCGGTGTGGCCGCTGGCAATCATCGCCGTGGCCACGC
>JBKICO010000064.1:0-3432 GCA_046567065.1 Acidobacteriota bacterium | reverse complement strand
GGCTGGAGTAGCGAGGCAGGGCGCGCGGCGGCCTCAGAACAAAGGGGCCGCCCCGGCGAAAGCTGACACCGGCATCGCCGGGTCGCCCCGGCTCAATCAAGGGAAAACCCATTCCAAGCGCGAGGTCGGCGCCTCGTCCGGATTCGGGGTGAGGCGCAGCGGGCGGTTTTACATCACCGCCGGAAAGGCGGACGGGTACGGAATACATTGCCCACAGAGAACGTGTGCAACACACTGTGCTTGCGTTCGATTGAGGAACCTTCCCCCAATGTGCCCCCAAGAGTGCCACCAAAATAATGGATGCAAACGAGCCCAAACGGAAAAAGCCGGACTATCGCTAGTCCGGCTTCCGTGATTTTCCAGGGTTTGAGGCTTTGTATGGCCGACCCTGGACATATGGATGGTGCCGAAGAGGGGACTCGAACCCCTATGGGCTTTCGCCCGCCACCCCCTCAAGATGGTGTGTCTACCATTTCCACCACTTCGGCATTCTCGACGATTACTGCTTCTGTTCGGCCGGGGCCTTCTGCTCCTCGAAGAGGTTCTGCTGCCCGGGCTTCTTGTTCTCGGCCGGGGCGGCCTTCTGCTCGATCGGGGCGGTGTCCATCACGGAGGAGGCGCTGGGCTTGCGGTCAACGCCGGTGACCACGTTGTAGGCCAGCGAGGTGACCAGGAACAGCGCCGCCAGGCCTGCGGTGAGCTTCACAAGGAGCCCGCCCGCACCTGAACTGCCGAACACGGAACCGCTGCCGCCGCCGAAGATGACGCCCATGCCTTCCTTGCCGGACTGGAGCAGCACCAGCACGACCAGCAGGACGCAGGCGATGATGTGTACCGTTGCGATAAGAGTTTCCAACGTAATCTCCAATGCGGCTTTCGAGCGTGTCCTTGTGCGTGGCCTGCTTCTAGGCGGTCACGATCCGCGAGAAGCTTTCCGCGCTCAGGGAGGAGCCTCCTACCAAGACACCGTCAACATTGTCAAGTGACATTATTTCGTTAGCGTTCTCGGGCTTCACGGAACCGCCGTACTGCAGGCGCATCTCCAGGGCTTTCGCGCCGAATTTGTCCTGCAATATGGAGCGCACCAGCCCGTGCGCCTCAACAATCTCCTTGGGCCCGGCGGTAAGGCCCGTGCCGATGGCCCAAACGGGCTCATAGGCCACGGTGAGGCGCTCGGGGGCCACGTCGGCGGGCACGCCCGCCAGGCCGGCCTCCATCTGGCGGCGCACGACCTCCTCAAGGCGGCCCTGTTTGCGCTCGTCGATGGTCTCGCCCACGCACAGGATCATGCTCAGGCCGCGCTCCAGCCCGAAGGCGACCTTCTGGCCCACGAACCCGTCGGCCTCGCCCATGATATGCCTGCGCTCCGAGTGGCCCGCCAGGGCGTAGGTGCAGCCCATGTCCAGGAGCATGTCCGGCGCGATCTCCCCGGTGAAGGCCCCCTGCATGGCGGGGTAGAAGTTCTGCCCGCCCAGGGCGAACCCCGGGGCCTTCTTGATGGCCTTGCGCACGGAGCGCAGGGCCGTGAACGGCGGGATGATCAGCACCTCGCGGTCCTCGGGCATGGAGTCCTTCACGGCCTTGACCAGGGCCTCGGCGGTGTCCTTGGCTTCCTCGCGCAGCTTGTACATCTTCCAGTTGGCAGCCATCAGCTTTTTCATTTTCCGTACTCCCTCAGGGCCTTGAAGGCGGGTAGTTCCTTGCCTTCCATGAATTCCAGGGATGCGCCGCCGCCGGTGGAGATGAAGCTCATTTTGGAGGCCAAGCCGGAGGCGTGCACGGCCGCATCGGTGTCGCCGCCGCCGATCACGGTCACGGCGTCGAGCCCGGCCAGCACCTTGGCCACGGCCATGGTCCCCGCGGCGAAGGCCGGGTTCTCGAACGCTCCCATGGGGCCGTTCCAGACCACGGTCTTGGCCGGAGCCAGCACCTCGGCGAACAGGGCGCCGGTCTTGGGGCCGACATCCAGGGCCACGGCCTCGGCGGGAATCGCCGTGGCGTCGCAGACTCCGGCGGAGGTCATCTCGCCAAGGGGCTTGCCAGCATCCATTGAGATCACGAAGTCCACTGGCAGGGCGATGCGCACGCTCTTCTCCACCGCCATGGCCAGGATGCTGCGGGCCTCGTCCAGGAGGTTGTCCTCCACCAGGGACTTGCCCACCTCCAGGCCCTGGGCCTTGAGGAAGGTGTTGGCCATGGCCCCGCCGATGATCAGGCTGTCCACCTTGCCCAGCAGGTGCTTGAGCACGGCCAGCTTGGAGGAGACCTTGGCCCCGCCCGTGACGGCCACGTAGGGCCGCGTGGGGGCCTCCAGGGCCGTGCCCAGGAACTCCCACTCCTTCTTGAGCAGCAGGCCGCCGCAACAGGCCGCCATGACCGCCGGGACCCCGGAGACCGAGGCGTGCGGGCGGTGGGCCGTGCCGAAGGCGTCGTTGACGTAAATTTCACCCAGCTTGGCCAGCTCGGCGGCGAAGGCCGGGTCGCCCTTCTCCTCCCCGGCGTGGAAGCGCAGGTTCTCGAGCATGAGCACCTCGCCGGGCTTCAGCGCGGCGGCCATCTTCCGGCCTCGGGGCCAACGCAGTCGGGCGCGAAGGCCACGGGGCGGCCCAGCAGTTCGCTCAGGCGCTTGGCGGCGGGAGCCAGGGAGAATTTGGGGTCGAACGCACCCTTGGCCTTGCCCAGGTGCGAGCAGAGCACCAGCGACGCGCCCTTGGAGAGGGCCAGTTCAAGGGTGGGCAGGCTGGCGGTGATGCGGGTGTCGTCGGTGATGACGCCGTCCTTGAGCGGGACGTTGTAGTCCACCCGGATCAGCAGGCGTTTGCCGGAGATATCCATCTCGTCCAAAAAACGCATGGGCATTGAGCGCTCCTTTTCCAGCGGAATCGTGGGTCGGCCGGGCCCGGCCATGCCAGGCCCGTGGATCATGAGTCGGGAGAGGTATCCGGGTCCATGTCGAGCCGCATGACCAGGGCGTCTTCCATGTTGTCGGGGTAGTAGCGTTTGCGCACGCCCACTTCCTCGAAGCCGAAGGCGGCATACAGGCCCTGCGCGGCGACATTGGACCGCCGGACTTCCAAATACCCCCGGTTTATGCCCATTCCACGGCAAAGTTGCAAGACGTGACCCAGCAAATGCTGGCCGAGTCCCCTGCGCCTGCGCTCGGGATGGACCGCGATGTTGAGGATCTCCATCTCCCAGTCGGCCGCGAAAAAGGTGATGTAGGCGATGACGGTCCCCTGCTCCACGAGCCCGAACACGTGGAAGCGCTCGTTATCCACCACGGCCTCGTACTGCTTGCGGGACCAGGGCACGGAAAAACACTGCTTTTCCAGCTCCACGACAGCGGGTATGTCCGCCTTGCCGAAGCGCTGGACTTTGGGCCTGGGGCCAAGCTTGGGGCGCGGCGCGGCCGGGCCGCCGGTATCAGGCATG
>JBKICO010000063.1:0-3496 GCA_046567065.1 Acidobacteriota bacterium | reverse complement strand
CCTCAACCTTCCAGCCCAGCTCGCGCGAGCAGTACTCCACGGCGGCATCGGCCAGGAGCCGCTTGGCCCAGGGGGTCTGTACGGCCGCGTAAGCCGCCAGGAGGAGCCCCAGGCAACCGGCCGACAGCCAGACCGCCCATTTGCCCGCCTTTTTCAGAGTCTTGCGCGAGAAAGCGAAGCCCATATTCCACCCGCCGTGCTAAAAGGCCTGCCCCAGGCTGATATAGAGCTGGAACACATCGTCCACATTCTTCCTGCGGTTAAGAGGCGTGGCCACGTCCACCCGGAACGGCCCGATGGGCGTGAACACCCTCAGACCGGTTCCCGCCCCCAGCAGCAACCCCTTGCCTGGTTGGGGATACTCGGCCTCGTAGGCGTTGCCGCCGTCCAGGAAGAACACCAACCCGAACATCTCGGTGAGGCGGACCCGCAACTCCGTGCCGAAATCGAAGAGGGAGCGCCCGCCCAGGGGTTTGTCGCCGCGAAGCGGTCCCGCGGTCTGGTAGGCGTACCCCCGGATGGAGCCGCTTCCGCCCGCGTAGAATCGCAAGTCCGGAGGGATCAGCCGTGAGGCCGAGAGGCCGTAGATGGAGCCCAGGGAGGCGCGCGTGGCCAATATGAGCGACGGTTTTTCCAGCAGGCGCAGATAGTGCGACCCTGAAGCGACCCCCTTCACGAAGTTGAGGTCCGTTCCCTGCACGGCCATCCAGGGGGTTGCGGCCACCGAGAACATCCAGCCTTTCGCCGGATTGAGCGGGTCGTCGCGCGTGTCGGCCGAGATACCCAGCGGAAGCGAGGCCAGATTGTAGCGGGTGTCGGTCTGTTGCGGATTGGCGGCGTCGTCGTAGACCAGGCTCGCCCGGTAGCCCACGCCCGCCTGGGCTGAGACGTGTTCCGTCAGCTTGCTCGATATGTTGATCTCACCGGTGACGTTCTGGCCGTGGTAGGCCTTGGTGTTCTCGTCGGCGGCCCTGAATCCGGCCAGCAGGCGCTGCCTCTGGTCCAGGAAGAACGGGTTTTCGAAATTGGCTTCCAGCACCTTGCTGACAGGCGACGCCGCCGCGTGGAGCCTCAGGCGTTCGCCATGGCCGAAAAGGTTCCGGTGCTCCCAGTTGATCTGCGCCCCGGGGCCGTCGTCGGTGTTGTAGGTGACACCCCCTTTGAAGGTGCGCGGCTTGCGCTCGGTGACCTCGGCCTGGATCTCGGCACGGCCCGGTTCCCCGGAGGGTTTTTTCGGGGCGACGACGGCCTTTGCGAAGAGCCCCAGGTCAGCTAGGCGCTTTTGGAAAAGATCGACCTGTTCCTGGCGGTATTCGTCTCCCTCTTTCCAGGGGATGAGCGGAAGCAGGAGGCTCTCCTTCACGTCTTTCAGCCCCGTGAACGCCGTGGAGGCAAAGACGCAGTACGGCCCGGGGTTGACCACGTAGGTGACGTGCAGGGTGTGGGCCTGGGGGTCGGCCACGGCCTTCCTCTTGGCCAGGCTCGCGAAGGGGTAGCCCCGGTTCTTGAATTCGGCGACGAGCTTGCTCTCGGCGCTCACGATATCCTTGGAAACCGCCGGGGCGTCCAGGGTCAGCCCCAACGCGGCCGCCTCGGGAAGTGTGAACCGGACGGGGTCGCTGCCATCGGTCAGCTCCACATCGACCCATTTCAGGAGGAATGCTCCGTTGGGCTCCACCTCGAACCGGACCTGGATGGGCACTGCCGATTCATCGATGGAAAAGCTCGCCTGGGCCGCGAAGTAACCCCTCGAGGCCATGGCGTCCTTGATCTTCTTCAGGTCGCCCCGGGCCCGCCCGCGCAGGAGGAACATGCTGGTGGGCGGCTTTGACGTCATGGAGGCCGTGTCGGACACGGACCGCAGCAGATCCTCAAGCGCCTTGTCGGCCAGGCCTGAGAACGAAACCTGGTAGCGCAGGGGTTGCCCGGTGGCGGGGGCGGAGGCCGGGTTTTGGCCCTGGTCCTGGGCCTGGGCCTGGGAATGGGCCTGGGAATGGAGGAAGGTCGTACCTGCGGCGATAACCGCCAACAACAGGACGGAAAGACGGACTATACGCCTCAAAAGACCCTCCCGGCGGGAGCCAGCGTTCTTGAAACCAACAGCGCGCAGGGTGCGTCCGGTGGGCCGGCCTTTGCCGGGCCTTGATGCTCACAGCCGGCTTGCCCAAGGGCTGGGGACTGGCCGCTGCCGCCGCGTAGTTCCAGGGATGCAGGCCCCGTTTCCATCCGCCCTCCTCAATAGAGAGATTTAAGACTCCATAAAAATATCGCGGGCAGAAAGCAACCACTCCACCATAATCATACGCTGTACAGCGTGATTGTTTACTATTTGTCCCGTGTGGCCAGACGGATGGGCTGGGGAGGAAGTCCGGTCAGGCAGGGCAGTGCTGACTTGCTCGGCTCTTTTCGGACTAGTTAAAAGTTGAGGAAGGGCTCCCGACGACCAAGAGGGAGTCATGCGGAGGACACGCTTTTCAGGAGAGCAGATGGTGAGCATCCTGCGCGAGGTCGGCCGCGACCCGGTCGCGCGCACGGCATGAGCGAGCAGGCGATCTACACGTGGCGTCAGCGCTTCTTCGGCGAGTCCTTTCAACCGGATGAACAACGTGGCGGAACGGTCCGGGACTTGCCACGCCGGTAGGTCCGGCGGATGATGTCCATCAGCTTGCAGGCCCGCCGCACGGAGTGGCCAAACTTTTCGACAGCGCGCAGCACGGCCAAGCGGCGCTCAGCGGGCTACTTCCTTGAGCACTCGGCAGTCCAGTGCCAGTTCGGCAACGAGGCGTTTGGGCGCAGGTTTTCCTCCTCCAGGCTCCAAAGGCGGCGAGCTTCCGCCACATCCAATCCGCTGAACTTGCTGCGCCACTTGTAGAGCGTCGCTCGCGTCGGATATCGCGTTCTGCCTGCACAACTCAGCCACGGCTACGCCTGCTTCGGCCTGCTTGAGAATCCCAATGGTCTGCTCTTCGGTGCAACGGCTCTTCCTCATGACCACGAGCTCCCTGGCTGAAGTCACGAACTAATAATGGAGATACGTTTTGGGGGGGAAGTCATTTCGTACCGTAGCAGCTTTGCGTGCAGCGTTTTTCTGGTGATCCCGAGGCGTCTCGCGGCCTCGCTCTTATTCCCTGAGGATGCCGCCAGAGCGTCCATGATGGCCAGCCGTTCGATCTCCTCAAGCGTCATGTTGGACAACCCGGCTTCGAGGCTCCTGGCGTCGCCCTCAATGTGCGCGATCGCCGGAGGCAGTTCCCGCTCGCTGATGTACTCACCGACCAGGAGCACCACGGCGCGCTCCACGGCGTTCTCCAATTCGCGCACATTGCCCGGCCAAGTGTGCTTGAGCAGCTTATCCATGGCGCCGGGCGTGAACCCTTTCACCGGCTTGGCGTTCTTGGCCGAGAACTTGTTCAGGAAGTGCGCCGCCAGCAGTGGGATGTCCTCCACGCGGTCGCGTAGCGGAGGCAGTGCCAACGAGACGACGTTGAGCCGGTAA